>CAZIMD010000071.1:0-1721 GCA_964540365.1 uncultured Gammaproteobacteria bacterium | reverse complement strand
TCCGGCGTCAACCCCATGCCGATCGGCGTCGAGGAGACCGTGCGCGGGGCCGCGAACCGCCTCAAGATCGCGCGCGACAACGCGAAGGAGCCCGCGCGGACGATCGTGTACGCCATCGAGAACGGGATGATCCCCGAAGGCGACGGCTACGTGGACAAGGCCTACCTCCTCGTCGAGCTCCCCAACGGCACCCGGCTCGAGGCATGGAGCGCGGCGGTCGCGATCCCGCCGGGGGTAGCGAAGATGGTCCTCGAGGCCAGTGGCCAGCTCACCGTGGGCGAGGCGATGCAACGCCTCCTCCACCGCGACTGCGACCCCCAGAACTGGCACGTCCTCTACGGGAAGAAGAAGAGCCGCACGGCACTCATCCAGGAGGCGATCGTGCCGCTCCTGCGCGAAGCGAAGCGAATCCTCGCGGACCTCGCCAAGGCGAACACGCTCGACCTCACCAACGGCGTCGAGCCCGCCCACGAGACGCAGGCGGGCCCGTACCGCGTCCGCATCCCGCACCGTGCCAACAAGCACGTGCGGCTCGCCTTCTTCAACCTCAAGAGCGCGCGTGCCCTGACCATCAACGCCGACAAGCGGCTCGCCAAGGCCCTGGCGGAGAAGGCCCCGACCACCGCGACCATCGTGGTGGCCCCGGACGGCAAGGGCGAGGCCCTGGCCCGCGCCTTCGCCGACGCGATCGGTGCGCGGATCATCTTCCTCTCCAAGAAGGACCGCGGCGAGCTCGACCCGGTGGCGGACCGCCAGTCGTACAAGAGCATCACGACGGACACGATCCAGGCGCTGCACCTCACCGAAGACTGCGTCGGCCTCATGGCGGACGCCCACGTCATCGTCCTCGACGACGTGATCTCGACCGGCTGGAGCGCCTGGGCCTGCGGCCAGCTCGTGTGCCGCCAGGGCGCCCGCAAGATCACGTACATGGCCGTGTTCCAGGAGGGGACGCGCGAGCCGGCGACACTCGACGACGCCGACGTGATCGTCCTCGGCGCCCTCCCCGCCCCGGTCCCGGTGACCAAGGGCGCCTGACGCCCCTGCCCCATCTGCGCGTTGCGCGGGTGGGGTCTTTTTGTATGAAAACCCTTTATATGGGGAAAAGCTTCGCAGCCCCAAGAGGTTGACAAGCGCTCCGTTACGTGCCATCATGCCGTATCCCTTCCGAACCTCAAACCAATCCCCGGAAGAGAACACGGAGCGAGGGCCATGCGAACAATCCACATCGTGGTAGATTCCCCCATCCACGCCGACGTCGAGACCGTCCGAAAGGCCGCTGAAGAGGCGGGGCTGTCCGTCGAGGTTTCGGGCCAGACCACCGACCCCAAGCGGGCACGGCTCTCGCTCGGCCCCGTCAAGCTCATGGCGGGGGCATCGGACCGCGCGTCCCACCTGCGCCAGCAACATCCTGAGTCCATCTCGTGCGGCATCGAGGATGGCGTCGGGACCAAGGACAATGGCGCGTACTACGCCGGCGGGATCGCCGTCTCGGTCATCTTCCCCACCTCGATCGCCCCGGAGGGGATCGCCCATCTCCCTCCCGACACGTACCGGGTCCCGACCCGATGGAACGATACCCCGCTGCAGTGCGGACAGCTCACTGAGGCCGTCGGCATCCCGTACGAGATCGCGCGGGCGGTGTACGCGGCCGATGGCGCCCTCTCCATCGGCGAGGCGCTCCAGACGGCGAGCCCGGGCTGGAACCTGTACGACGAAGG
>CAZIMD010000070.1:0-1808 GCA_964540365.1 uncultured Gammaproteobacteria bacterium | reverse complement strand
CGTGCGACATGAACGACAAGAACAACGATGCTCCCGTCGAGACGGACGGGACCCCTGCTTCCGAGCCGCTTGCCGATCCCGTACCGGGGGCAGTCTCCGGGGGAGAGGCGGGGGCCGCGCCCGCCGTCGCGGCCGAGGTGGCGGAGCAACCGCTCTCCCCGCCGGACCGCATGGCCGAGGAGGCGGCACGCATGCGGGCCATCCTCGCGCGCGCCTCTGGGCCCGGCCGTACGCCCGTCCCTTCGCGGCGCTGCTGGTCGGTCGTGGAATGGCTCCTCCCCATCTTCGTCATCCAAGCGGTCGTGGGGCTCATCCTCATGCTCGGCATGGTGATCGCCATGACGGCTGACTGGGACCGCTTCTCGGTCGGGTATACGGAGCCCCTCCATCAGGCGGTCACCACCACCGATCCGGAGGCGGCGTTCCTCAACCTGCAGCGGGCCATCCGCTACGCCGAAGCCAAACGCCTCACGACCGGCAACACCAGCGATCCGCCCCGGCCCGAGACCGACCTGCTCACCTGGCACCGGACGCTCATCGCGGCTACCGCCGAGGTCGCGGCCATCACCTCGGCGACTCCGGTCGAGGAGCGGCGGCAGGCGCTCGACCGCGTGCGCCGGTCGCTGACCGATGCCGCCCACCAGCCGCGCGTGCCGGAGGACATGTACCTGTACCCCGGCCACCTCTGGTGCCGGACCGCGTCCAACGCCGGCTTCGGCCTGGCGCTGTGCGGAGCGGTCCTTTTCCTCATCTTCGCGATCCGCTCACAACTGTCCTGACGGGGCGGTTTTTTTGTTTTTTCGGGTGTTTAGAGCGGGGGGCGGGATTTTCCGTCCATTGACAAATTCTGGCGATCATGCTACTCTCCCTTGCTTTCCCACGTCGGGAAAAAGCGCTAAGGAGAGCCATGAAAGAGAACAAAATGTCCATGGATGCTATCGTCGGAATGGGAGCGGCCTGCGGCGGCCGTTGGGTGGTGCCGTCTGAGTTCGGAACCGCCCGTCCAAGCCGCTTCAATCGACGGGTGCGGACGGACGCCGTGGCGGCTGCCTGCATCCTCGCGTTGCTGCTGGTGGTGGTGACGCTCAACTGGTCTTTAGACTCCTTCGAGCGCGATTGCCAGCGGCCCTTCAAGGCCTTCCTCTACACCGACCGGACGCCCGGGGAGGCGCGGGCGCATCTCGACCAGGTCCTCGTGTGTTTCGAGGCCCGTGGCCTGACCGACGGTCCGCTGCCGTCGCTCCTGAATTCGGAAGGGGAGGATATCGGGGCGCTGTACCGGTCGATGCGGGTCGTGCGGCTCGCCTTTCCGTCGGATCCCCGCCAGGCGGGAGCGGCGGAAGCGTGGCTGCGCACGGCGCGGGACCCCTCCGTGTCGCCCGACCTGGACCGGAGGTCGTTGGATTCGGTGTTGAGCCTGGGCGACCTGACCCCGCTTTTTCAGGTCTACGCCGCCATGGGACTTCTCCTGAGCGCGTACCTCATCTTCGAGGGCTTCGAACGCCCTGACTGGAGGCTTTGAGCCTCGAGGCCCGGCCGTTTCCCTCTCGGCCCGGCCTTTTTCTTTTTCCCTTGATTCCTGCCCGCCGCACTGCTACAGTCCACCGCGCGTGCGCGTCCGGACGGGCCATGCGTGGCCCCTTTGGGCCGAACGAGGAGGGGACCGGGAACGCCGTGCGCGTCCCTGGCCCGTCCATTCCCACCAGCCTGGAGAGGTACCCAAGAGGCTGAAGGGGGGAGATTGCTAATCTCCTAGGGGTGTAAAAAGCCCGCGAGGGTTCGAATCCCTCCCTCTCCGCCATGACAAT
>CAZIMD010000069.1:0-2718 GCA_964540365.1 uncultured Gammaproteobacteria bacterium | reverse complement strand
TCAATACCCCTCCCCCAACCCACGATAAGCAGACAAGGACCCAGCGCGCCTCGTCTCCCCATCGCCACCGAAGGAGAGGCGAGCGGCCATTGTTTACAGAAAGAGAAAAATGCTGTATCACCTTATTGCCGCAAAAAGAAAAGGAGACGGCAACCATGCTGAACAAGATCTGGCGCTTCATGGGACACGCCATCATTTCCGCGATCTGCACGATCGTGATCGTTCTCCCGATGGAGCTCCTCAAGCTGATCTACGGCCTCATGGGCTGCAGAACGACGATCACCGAGGAAGAGGTGTACGGGAAGCTCTCCTGCACCGAATGGAAAAGCGGCCTGCAACTGTCCGACGAGATCCGCATGCAGCGGCTCGAGCGCCAACCGTATGCCGCCATGCTCGATTAGGTCTATTCAACGATCAGGCGCTTGGAAGCGTCGGGTCTCGTGGAGCGCCGGGAACGTCAGATCAGCGAAGAGCATAGGAGGAGGCGCGGCAATCGTCCACAGGATGAGTTTCGACGAAAGCCTTGAGGGAAGAGGATCGGGCAAGAGAAGGCGGGCAGGTTCGTCCTGCCGATGCCCGTACCCACATGGGCGCGCCTAGGCACCGCCCATGCGAAGACGCCCGACGCCGAAAAACGCGTCCGACCACGCTCTCGTGCCTCGCGCCAGCGGCATGTCGCGCCACCGCAGCTTCGAGGCCCTGGCCCGTGGGGAGATCCGTTCTCCCTGCGGGCCGTCTGCTATTAGATCGCGCCGCATCCCGCTTCCACGGCGACCCCGTAGGCCGCCTCGGCGGGAGCGCACGGCCGCTTGCGTTTTCCCCCATGCCCCGCTACGCTGAACAGGCCAGGAACCCCGGTCGGCGGACACCCGGTCGGGGCTCTAGATTAGAGGCCATCAGCTTGCGGTGGCCTTTTGCATTTATCGGGACTGCGGCGCCGTTTGCCGCTGTCAGGCCCCTCCCCTAAACTGAACGTCAGCGTGATCCCTTTTCCTTAAACGCGCGTATGCCGTCCCCGCAATCCCATCGCATCTACACCACCAGCGTCGCCAGCGTCTATCCCCTCTACCTTGCCAAGGCGGAAAAGAAAGGGCGCACGAAAGCGGAGGTCGACGCGGCCATCCGTTGGCTCACGGGCTATTCGCCATCCGAGCTGGCGGCGCACCTGAAAAAGCAGACCGACTTCGAGACCTTCTTCAAGAAGGCGAACCGGCTGAACCCGCTCCGGAAGCTGATCACGGGCACCATTTGCGGCGTCCGCATCGAGGATATCAAGGAACCGACGATGCGCGAGATCCGCTATCTCGACAAGCTCATCGACGAGCTGGCGAAAGGGCGCCCCCTGGAGAAGGTCTTGCGGATGCGGTAGGGCAAGAAGCACGCGGGCACCTCCTGTGCACGCCCGGCGACTCCCCCAGCCCACCCACGGCACCCATGGCCGTGGGTAGGGATGTTTTTTGTTATCGACACGCCTCCCAAACCCCATCAGGCAGCGGGTCCACGATGAGACGAGAACGCCATCGGCAACCGCCCGCCGCTCGGCTCGAGCAAGGCGCCCAACCAGAGGATGAAAAAGATGCCGGCGAAGAAACCGAGGGCCAAGGTGGGGAGCCACAGCTCAAGGAACGTGCCGATGAGCGCCTTCGAAGGGTCGCGGGGGTCATAGTAGACCGTCACCCGATCCCCAATCTCGAAGTTTGGCGGGTTGGAACGGACGCGGGCCTGCACCTGCCAGGCCGTCTCCCGCACCGTAAATACGGCCTTGTAGGCATACGACCCCGAACGCTCGTTGATGTGCCGCGAAGGGGCGACGACCGCCGTCGGGGGGACGTAGGTCTGTTCCTGGATGGTCCCCACGGCCTTCTCATACAACAAGACGGCCCTGACGCTCTTGCCCGTATACCAGCACCACGGCAGGAAAAAGACGAGGAAAACGATGAAAAGCGGCCATGAGAAGGTCCCTTGGATGGATGGTGCAGGCATACGCGTGACGCGCGTCAAGCATACAGAACCCGCTTCCGAAAGACGAGGGCCCGTCCGTCGCACGCCGATCCCCGATCGCACCAACCGCGTGAACGGCGTGTGACGGGACGCCTGGACCAGGCTTTGACACCCACCAAGGCTTCACGCAAGCTTGAAGGGACGAACGATCGGCACACGACGCCCCCATATCCCTCCGACCGCCATCCCATCTTCCCATATGACCGCGAAACGCTGGCGCACCACCACCTTCACCGTCACCGAAGCCACGCCCATCGAACCCCAACCCGGCATGACGCAAGACGGCGACAGGCTAACCTTCGGACCCGACAACCGCCTGGCGATCGCCGGACGCCGTTACCGCCTCTCGGGAACCTACGCCGTAGACGGCATCACCTACCCCATCTCCTTCCCCATGATCTGCGATGCGGTCCCCGGAACCCTCACCCTCGCCTACGACCCCACCGATCCCGGCAAGTGGGACTGGCCCGAAGACCGCACCCTGGAAACCGACTGACGACGTTCCCATGACCCGCATCGACGCGGGGCCGTGAATCCGCCCGCCTCGTCGGGTGCGGCCGTATGGATGGGAAAGGGCCACGAACGGAATCCGCCTGAAGCGCTCCGAAAAGAAAAAAGCCCTCTTCAGGCTTCAGCGGCCCCCTCTTCGGGAACGCGTCCCCGGGGCACATCGAACGACCCTTCGATCCTCCTGACCAGCGGATCGGCGGCGAGTGC
>CAZIMD010000068.1:0-2718 GCA_964540365.1 uncultured Gammaproteobacteria bacterium | reverse complement strand
GGCAGCCAGGGCGAATTCGGCGCGACCACCTCGCGCATCAGTTCGGGCAGCCAGGCCAGGGCTTCGGCATAGGTCGCCGGGAAACGGAACCTGGCGACGTCGAGACGGGTGTCGGCGGGCGGATGCGTATCCATGATCAGTCCTCCATTTCCGTCGCCCATGGGTATCATGGAACGGACACGGCGTCAATGCTGACGGATCGCGCCGAAAAGTCGCGCCGACGACCGCCAAGCGGACGCGTCCCGGAACCGACGAGGGCTTTTTCGGCCAAAGGACAACGGTCGCCATCCATGCTATGCTATCCGCCGATCCTATGCCCGGACACGCTCCTTCCCACCAGCCGTTGTACCGCGCCCTCTTCCGGGAGGCGCTGTCGACCGCTTGGCACCATCCCCGCCTGTGGGCGCTGGGATTTTTTGCAGCCTTGCTCCATACGGGCGGCATCTACGATGTCCTGCTACGCTCGTTTAACCAGCTTGGGGAAGCGGCCGCCTACCGCCTGGCCGGTACCTCGTTTACGCAAGGGTTATTCGCCTGGGCGTTGCAACCGATGCAGGAAATCGGACAAGCGGTCGGCATCCTGGGCACGGTCGGACGGCTCCAAGGCCTCCTCATCGTCGCCGTCCTGTTAGGCATCACAGCCGGCAGCTCGGTGATCGCCCAAGGCGGGCTCATCTATGGGCTCGGCATCCGCCTGCGTGGCCAGGTTCCACCGCTCTCCTCGTGCCTCAGCGTCGGCGCTCGCTTCTTTTGGAAGACGGCGGCGTTGAACGCGATCACGCTCGGCCTGCTCTGGTTTTTCCGTACGCTGGTGCTGCTTCCCTTCGCCACACCCCTTGAGCAGACCTCGTTTTGGACCGTTGCGGGATCCATCTTGAGCTACCTGACCTATGTCGTGGCGGTGATCGCCCTCACTTCGATCCACATGTTGGCGCTGAGCAGCCTGGTCCTGCAAAAATATTCGGTCCTCGAAAGCCTCGCGCGGGCTGTCGCCCAAACGAAGCGGGCCTGGCTGGTCATCCTGGAACTCGGTGTCGGCTTTTTCCTCCTTGGCGTGGCCATGTTCCTGGGCTTGGGAGCGTTGTACCTGGTCGCCGGCGTGCCGTTGTTGGTGCTGACCCTCTCGGCAGCCCTCCTCAACAGCACCCTCGCCGCGACGATCCTCAACGTCCTCTTCTTCGGTGGGGCCTTGCTCGCGTTCCTGCTTCTCGGGAGCTTCGCCACCACGCTGCAGTATGCCGCCTGGCAAGGCCTGGCAATGCGCCTCGTCCAAGGGACCGCTTTAGCCAAGATCCATCGCTGGTTCTTCCGTGCCAAGCGCCCAGTCTAGCGTATGCCCGCCACGCCTGTCCCCAAGGCCTCATCGATTGAGGACCTGATGAAAGCCTCGGCTCCGGCAAATGACACGACAGCCCCTCCCGTTTCCGGACCGCCCACGAAAGCGAAAAAGCCGGCCGCCACGGATACCACCGCCACCGCCGAATTTGCCGAAACGATGACGGCGATCAAGCTTCGCGAACACGAGAAGCTCGCCAAGCAGAAAGCCGCCGCGCTCGGGCTCGAGCACATCATCCTGCGTGGCTTCCCCATCGCGCCGGAAGCCCTGAGCCTACTCCCACGCGCCCAGGCCGAAGCCCTCAAGGCGGTCGTCTTTTTGCGCGTAAAGGACCAGGCCCGCGTCGGCGCCCTCGAACGCACGCCCGAGGTCGACAAGCTCGCCCAAGAAATCGAGAAGCGCGAGCACGTCCACGTCCAGATCTACATCATCTCTGAAGACAGCTTCAATGCGGCGTACAAGCTCTATGACGCCCTCCCCGAAGTCAAAGAGGTGACCTACGGGTATCACATCGAGGAGGCCGACCTCGCGAAATTCGCGACCGAGATCGAGAACCTGGAGGTCTTGCGCAAGCGCATCCAGGACGTGAACACGACCGACATCCTTACGCTCATCATCGGCGCGTCCCTGAAGCTGGGGGCATCCGATATCCACGTCGAAGCGGAGGAAGCCCATGTGAAGTTCCGCTTCCGCATCGACGGCCTGCTCCGTGATGCGGCCAATCTGCCGCGGGAAGCCTGGAAGCAGATCATCTCTCGCCTCAAGCTCCTTGCCGGCGTGAAGATCAACGTCGAGGACGTCCCGCAAGACGGTCGCATCACCATTTACCTCACCCAGGAGAAGATCGACATCCGCGTCAGCTTCCTCCCGACGGCCTTCGGCGAGTCGGTCGTCATGCGCTTGCTGCGTCCGAAAGCGATCGCGCTCGAATTTGATAACCTCGGCATCCGCGGCAAGGCGCTCGAGCAGCTGCAGGAACAAATTGAAAAACCGAACGGGATGATCATCACGACCGGTCCGACGGGATCCGGTAAGACGACGACGCTGTATGCGGTCCTGAAGAAGCTCAACTCCCCCGAAGTAAAAATCATCACCCTCGAGGATCCCGTCGAATACAAGCTCGAAGGGATCAACCAAAGCCAGATCGACCACGGCAAGAAATACGATTTCGCCTCCGGCCTCCGCTCGATCTTGCGCCAAGACCCGGACGTGGTGATGGTCGGCGAAATTCGAGACCTGGAAACCGCTGACATCGCGATCCAGGCCGCCCTCACGGGCCACTTGGTGGTCTCGACCATCCACACCAACAGCGCCGCCGGCTCGATCCCCCGCTTCCTCTCGATGGGAGTGAAGCCCTTCCTGCTGTCGCCGGCCTTGAATGC
>CAZIMD010000067.1:0-2925 GCA_964540365.1 uncultured Gammaproteobacteria bacterium | reverse complement strand
TCCTCCATGAACCCACGCAACGATGGGTTATGGACGGCCGTCTCATAGCGGCGCAGGCGTTCGGCGAAGCCGTTGAGATGCTGGATCGCCTCTTGGCGCTCGCGCTCGGGACGCTTCATGACCTCCGAGAGATAGCCGGACGCGTCAAGGCAGGTATGCAGAACCTCCATCGGGGGTTGGCGACGGGCGACCTCGGCGACGCGGGAGAGGTCGTTGACCAACTTATCCGCAATGGGGCCGCAGCGTTCGGACAGCTCGCCGAAGCGCGTCCCGCGGGCCACGTCCTGGATGACGTGCCAGAGGGGCTTGCCGCGACGGTTCGCCTCATGGAGGCATTCGGCCGCATCTTTCGCCGACCAGCCGTAGCAGGCGAGGCTCAGCACGCGCCAGACGGCGGAAGACTCGTGGTACCCGTCGACCAGGGCGAGCATGGCGTGCACGTCGAGCACCGTGGGCTTGCTGTAGAGGCCACGCAAGGCGAGGAATTGGAACGGGATCTTGAAGCGGTCGCACGCCCGGACGAAGGGATCGGCCCCGTCATTCGAACGCACGAGAATCGCAAAATCGTTCCACGTGAGCGTCGGATCCGCCTTCTTTTTCGCCTGGATGTCGCGGGCGACGGCTTCCGCTTCGGCGTGTTCGGAGGCGCACCACAAGGCCTTCACCTCCCCACCCGTTCCGGACATGGCCTGCAGCTCCTTCGAGATGCCAAGGCGGATCTCCAAACGATTGGGGTTGTTCTGGCAGATAAACCGGTAGGCCGTTTCGAGGATTTCGCCCTTGGAACGGTAGTTCTCGACGAGCGCGACGGTGACGGCTTCCGGAAAGTCGTCACGGAACTGCAGGATGTTCGCGAGCGAGGCGCCGCGGAACTTGTAGATGGCCTGGTCGTCGTCGCCGACGACGGTGACGTTGCGGGTGCGGGCCGCGAGCAGCTTCACCAGCTCATATTGCGCCCAGTTGGTGTCTTGGAACTCGTCGACGAGGACGTGCTCGAACTGGTCCTGGTATTGCTTGAGGACCATCGGACGCTCGCGGAACAGGCGCAGGACCTCAAGGATCAAGTCACCGAAGTCGAGATAGCCCTCGTCGTGCAACAGCTGCTGGTAGACGGTATAGACGGCGGCGAGTTCACGGAGGCGCTTCCGTTCGCTGTCGGCGGCCTCCCCTTCCCCCAATTCCGCGGTCTCCACGAAGGCCGCATACCGTTCGGCCGTCACGCCCTCGTCTTTCGCGCGCGAAATGTGGGTCATGATGGCGCGCAGGAACTTGGTGGGGTTGCCGAGGGGCTTGTAATAATCAAGCGGCAGCTTGCTCAAGTGACGACGCAGCAGGAGCCACGCCTCGGTCGAGGTCAGGAGGCGGAACTGGTTCGGGAGGCCGATGTCGAGGGCGTGGGCCTCGAGGACGCGCTGGCAGAAGCCATGGAAGGTGGAGATCCAGAAATCGTAGGCGCCGGCCGGCAAGAGCTGGAGGATGCGGTCCTCAAGTTCCCCGGCCGCCTTTTCCGTGAAGGTGAGGGCCAACACGCGCTCGGTGGACGTGCCCGACTGGGCGAGCAAATGCGCATAGCGGCGCGTGAGCACGGTGGTCTTGCCCGTCCCCGCCCCGGCGACAATCAGAAGCGGCCCGGACGCGTGTTCGACCGCGGCGCGTTGGGCGGCATTGAGGCCGTCGAGGAGGGATTCGGGCATACGTGGGGACAGTGTGAACGAGGCGATCCGGACAGGCAAATCTTCCCCAATCACAGCTAAAAACGAGCCCTCGCTCGTCTTTAGATCGTCCCCTGTTCGATTCCCTTGCGGAGCCGCTTCATCAGGGCCAGGTAAAAGCGCACGTTCCAGAGGGACGCGAGGCGCATCCCCAACATCTCGTCGACACGGAAGAGGTGGCGGACGTAGCCGAGGGTGTAGCGCTTCAGCTCTTCGTCGACGGCTTCGGCATCGTCCGGGCCGAGATCCTGGAACAGGCGCTCCTGCGATCCCGCGAACCGCTCGTTCGTCACATGAACGGTCTCGTAGAAGTCGCGCTTGGTGAGGTCGTCGTGGCGGAAGTGGTAGAACTGGCCGTGGCGGGCGTTGCGGGTGGGCAAGACGCAGTCGAGCATGTCGATGCCCCGTTGGACGTAGGCGACGATCTCGTGCGGTTGGGCGCCGCCCATGAAATAGCGGGGTTGGGCCTCGGGCAGGCGCGGGATCGTCCCCTCCAAGACCGTACATGCCTCTTCGAACGGTTCGCCGACAGACAAGCCGCCGATCGCATACCCATCAAACCCGATCTCGACCAACGCGTCCGCGCTCCGCTGGCGCATCGCGACGTCCGTCCCGCCTTGGACGATCGCGAAGAGCTGCGCGCCGGGGTTGAAGGAGCCTTCCCGCGTGGCCTGGAACGCGTCTTTCGATCGTTTCGCCCATGCCGTCGTCAGTTCGAGGGCCGATTCAAGCTCCTCCTTCGTCGACGGCAGCTTCGTGCAGACGTCGAGGACCATGCAGAGGTCGCTGCCGATGGCACGCTGGATTTCCATGCAGAGTTCCGGGGTCAGCATCATCTTTGCCCCGTCGATATGGGATTGGAACTTGACCCCTTCCGGCGTGAGCTTGCGGAGGCCTTCGAGGCTGAACACCTGGAACCCGCCGGAATCGGTGAGGATCGCGCCGCGCCAGTCCATGAGCGCGTGCAGGCCACCCACGTTCTTGAGTTCCTCGACCCCGGGGCGCAACCAAAGATGGTACGTGTTGGAAAGCACGATGGGGCTCCCCAACCGTTCCACGTCAAACGAGGAGATCGTCTTGACGGCCCCTTTCGTCGCGATCGGCATGAAAAATGGGGTCTGGAGGACTCCATGCGGGGTCGTGAGGGCCCCGCGGCGGGCGCGGGAACGGCAAGAGGCGGACTGGAGGGCGAACATGGGCGATAGGATGGCAA
>CAZIMD010000066.1:0-2998 GCA_964540365.1 uncultured Gammaproteobacteria bacterium | reverse complement strand
TCCTCCGTGATGCGGTACGTCTTCTTGTACCGCGCCTCGATGTACGCCTTCCGCAGCAGATCGAACAGGTGCTTGTCCTGCTCGGTCCCGCTGCGCGGCAACGCGCCCGTCACCGATGGGGCGAGGCGCTCGATGCGCTCGCCGAGGTCGCTGAGGTCGTGCGTCTTCGGTTTGTACGCGGTGAAGACCAGCAGCAGCGCGTGCGAGTAGCGCTCCGCGGCCTGGTGCAGCATGAAGGCGGCCTCGGCGCGGTGGCCTTGTGCGGTCAGCTCCCGGCTTTGATTGAAGAAGACATTGGCGCTCTCGAACCAGTAGGCGAAGTTCTGCTGGCCGAGCTCCAGCATCTCGGGGCGCGTCAGCGCTTTGGGTTGGGCGAGCTGGAAATGGCGGCTGTCGTGGAGCAGGACGCCTTCCCGCAGGATGAGAGAGTGGGCACCTGGCGCCGTGCCTGACTTGCGTCAGGCCGGTTTCCAGGCGCCCCTCGCCGAACCCGGCGTGCACCTTTCGTTATGCACCGGGCTCTCCATGGATGTTGGCAAAGCGTGGGGGCCGCATGAACCGGAGGTCGAACGGCTCGACGCGGAGGCTGGTCAGGTCGAAGGGAACGACCTTGCCATCACGCCATCGCATGGTGTGCTGGCCGGGCTTCTTCCAACCGTACCGCTGCCGCAAGCTCATTCTGGATGCGCGACGATGTTTCTTGCGCATCCAGCGCAGGATGCACCACCACACGTAATGATCCAGGGATTTGAAGACGTGCTTCGCTCCCCAGGCGTGACGGTAGTAGTGTCCCCATCCGCGCAACACCGGATTCAGTTGCTTCAGGATCTGACCGAGGCTCTCCGACAGGTGAAGCCGCCGGAAGTGGTCTTTGATGATCTCGCGTAGCCGTTGGCTTCGATCTTTGGGGATCACCGCCGTGCTGACCATCCGTTTGTGCCCCGGATGCTTCCGCACGCGCACGTGGTGTCCAAGAAAACGCATCGGCTTCGTCACGGGGGTGACGAGCGTCTTCGCCTCGGACAGTTCCAGGTGCAGTTGCTCCTTGAGATCGACCGCCAACTGCGCCTTCTCCCGCTCGGCAGTCGCTCGGGCCTGCTCTTCCTGTGCAGGCCCAGGCGGTGTGCTGACCAGGATGATGAAGTCATCCGCATACCGAATGGGGAAGAGCACATGTCGCCCGCGCAGCCGATCCTTCTGGCGCGCTGCCATGGCTCTCGCTCCGATCGCCTTCGGGTCGGTCCGCAGCGTCGGCGTGCGGCGGGGCCACACGTGACGCTCGTACCGCTCCTCAATCGCGCCGAGCGCGATGTTGGCGAGCAACGGCGACAGGATTCCACCTTGCGGGGTACCGCTGTCCGACCGGAGAAACTGCCCCTCCGACAGGATCCCGGCCTGGAGGAACGCCAGCACCAGCCGCCCCACCTTCCCATCTCCGACGCGCCGGCGGAGTCGGACCATCAACGCATGATGGTCGATTCCGTCGAAGCAGCCCTTGATGTCACCCTCGATGGCCCATTGGTATGGTAGCCGACGATGCGATTCCGCCCCTTCCTGGACCAGCTTGGGTCGCAGGAGCAATCGCAAATGCTCCAGCGCCCCATGCGCGGACCGGCCCGGACGGAACCCATACGAGACGGGATAGAAATCCGCCTCGAAGATCGGCTCCAGGATGTTCTTCAACGCGGCCTGAACAACGCGGTCCTTCACGGTGGGGATTCCCAGGGCGCGAAACTTCCCCGGTTGTCCCGGTTTCGGGATGCGTACCCGCCGCACCGGCGCCGGGCGATACGTCCCCGCGCGCAGCTCGGCGCGAACCGTCGCCACGAAGGCGTCGGCTCCCACCCGGTCCAGGATCGTCCTCACCGTAAGCCCGTCTACTCCCGCGGTCCGTCGGCCCGTATTGCGAGCCACGCGACCGAGGGCGATTCGCAGATTCCGCGGGTCTGTCACCAGCCCCCACAACTTGCGAAACACGTAGTCGGGATTTTCCATGCTCTGCTTATACAGTTTCGCCTGCTCGGTCAGGAGCCAGCTCTCATCGAGCCGAGATGCCACATACATGGCTTTCCCCTGCGGCTTCGAAACTGTACCCATCTACTGCCTCCCTTCGCCTTGTGGCCGGCTTTCCCGGCCTCCGACTACTACGAAGGCTCTGCCCCCGGTCCGAGACATCGCCGGGCTTGGCGGTTTGCCACGCTTCGCGGGCGTGGCGCTCGGATCCGGGTTCTCGTGTTCCGCGGAGGAACCCTCGATGCGGTAGGTGGTCGGCTCTACCCCTGGCCGTACAGACTGCATTCCGTTTCGGGACCTGGAACGCAGCATACCCAATGCGGGTATACCCAGTCGCGTCGTTGATGCACGCCGGGCTCGGACGACAAACTCGTCAGACGACGAGGCTACCTTCCATACAGGGGACTCCGGCACCGACTTCAACGCGGTGGACATTCATCCACCCTGCTTCACCATGGCATCTTTGGTAGCCCGCCTACGATGCAATGCACCGTCGCGGACAGTTCAGGCCGTTCGGCTCTTGCAGATCGCCGGTCCAACCTCCGGCGACGTTCACGGCCCCCTTCCGTTCCGGCCCGACCCGGACACGGGATGACATTTTCAGGTCATCGGTCTCTCCTTGGCTTTTCACGACGCACTCCACGAAGAAATACGAGCCGAGGCGAATCTGATCATTGAGGTAGCGGCGGTCGTGCACGATCAGGTCGACGCGGACCTCGCCGGCCCGCTCCTGCGCGCGCTCGGCCGCGGCGTTCCACAGGCCCACGTCGTTCGCGGTCTTCTCGTCGTCGGCGACGGCCAGGAGGTCGAGGTCGCTCTTGTAGCCGGTCTCCCGGTCGTCCTGGAACGTGCCCCGGGCGAAGGAGCCGAAGAGGATCAGCATCTCCACGGGCGCGCCCTCGACGACGGCGCGGGCCACCGCGCGCACCATCTCCTGCACCTCGGGCGGGAGGTGGGAGAGCGTCTTCGTCAGCGGTCCCTGCGT
>CAZIMD010000065.1:0-3028 GCA_964540365.1 uncultured Gammaproteobacteria bacterium | reverse complement strand
GTGCGCAAATGCAAGGCCCCTGGGCTGGACGACAAGATTTGGGCGGCTTTCTGGAGGTTGTTCGCAGCGATGATCTCACCTTCGGAGCTGATGATCACGGCGCGGCGCTCGCGCTCGGCCTCAGCCTGCTTCGCGATGGTGCGCTGCATGTCTTCTGGCAGGGCGATGTCCTTCAGCTCGACCCCCTGCACTTCGATCCCCCAGCTGGCCGTGTGCGCCGCAATCAGCTCCTTGATTCGCTGGGCCGCCTGGTCACGTTCGGAAAGGAGTTCGTCCAGGGTCAACTCCCCAACCACGTTGCGCATGGTCGTCTGGGCGAGCTGGGACGCGGCGTTCCACACGTTCTCAACCTCGTTCACCGACCGTCCGGCGTCGACGATGCGGTAGTAGATGACGGCGTTGATCTTGCAGGAAACGTTATCCTTCGTGATGGCGTCCTGGTGCGGGACTTCGACGGCCTTGGTGCGCATGTCGACCTTGCGCATCGACTGGATGACCGGGATGACGAGACGCCAACCGGGGTCGGCGATGCCCGTAAACCGCCCGAACATGAACCGGACACCCCGTTCATATTGGTTCACCTGGCGAATGGAGGCGATCACGATTGCCGCCAGGACCCATACGACCGACGAGAGGAGAAACTCAATCATATGCTTCCGTTGTAGACCCTAGAAAACCGCCTGTCAAAAAGAAAAAACGCCCCAGGAAAGGCGTCAGGCCGACGGGCGGAGCGCGAAGCGGAACGAGGCATGGACCCGGAGGGCATAGCGGATGTCCGCCTGAACCTCCCCGATCGTCCCTTGCGCCGGGACGGACACGAACGCGGAATCTTCGTCGCCCGCCTGGAGGATGTGCGGCAGCTCGGCCCGATAGCGGTCGATGACCGGCTGGGTGGAAGCCATGAAGATGTCGAGACGTCCGCGGAAGACCTCCAGGGCATCGTCCGGACGCCCTTCCTGGCCGGCACGGATCGCGACACGCCCCTCGAGCAGCGACCGGTTCACGACCTGCAGCTCGACGACGATCACGCGGGTGCGGTTGAGGGCCTCGCGCAGGAACTCCTTCTGCGCGAGCGTGCGCGGATAGCCATCGAAGACGACGCGCCCGGCATCGGGCTCGGCCAGGCGGGCGCGAAGCATCTCGTTGACGGCCTCGTCGGCGGCGTACTTCCCCCCGGCGACGAGGTGGGCGTAGGGGACTCCCGCGGGGTCGACCGCAGCACGGACGATGTCGCCCATGCAGACATGGGTGAGGCCATAGGCCTGGGCCAGGAGCTTGGCGTGGGTCCCCTTCCCTGATCCGGGCGGCCCCATGAGGATGATGTCGAACGGCGGTTCTTGTGCCACGTTCTCTTTCCTTTCGGCGGTGAGGAACGAGCAGGAGTAGATCAAGCCCCTCTTCGCTTGTCAAGGGGCCCGTAAACGAAAAACCGCCGCTCAGAACGAGACGGCGGTGGAGACGGACACGGAGCCGGCGTCGGCCGAGACGGCGACGATCGGGATGCGGCGCGGGGGCTGGCGGAGATGGAGCCACGTCCCCACGCCGATGGCCGCCCCGCCCAAGGCCAGGCTCACGGCCATGCCGATGAAGGCGCCAGAGGCGGCCCGCGCGTGGCGGTCAGGATCGGCGCTGGCCGGATCGTTGGCCGCCAAGCTGTTGCGAATCCCCATCGCGAGCGAGTACAGGCCGAACCCGGCGACGGCCCCACCTCCCACCCAAAGGGCGTAGGAAGTGGCGCGCGGCGAGGCCCGCTCTTCGCGGTAGCGGACGGGGGGCGCCACGATGCGGGGCGGCGGCGCGATCACGAGCGCGGAAGGGGGCTCGGGCCGGACCGGGACGGACGGGCTGCGCATGGCCTGTTCGATGCGCGCGATGCTCGCCCGCGCAGGCGCGACGTCGGCACAGGCGCTGGAGGCGCCGGGAGCCGTCGCGACCTGGAGGTACAGGCGGTACTGGTCGAGGGCCTCCTGGGGACGATTGGCCGCCTCGAACGACGCGGCCGCGTTGAAGACGAGCGCACAGTTCGGTCGGATCGCGTTCGCCTCGAGGAAGAGGGTGGCCGCACGCAACGGCTCGCCCGAACGAGCGGCCAGCTGGGCGGCTTCGTAGATCTGCCAGGCCCGCTCGCGCGGGGTCTGGGGGTGGTCGGGAGGCGGAGGCGGGACCTGCGCCCAGGCGACGGGCGCAAGGCTGGTGACGCACAGGGCGACGAGGCCGCCGACGGACAGCTTTCCCATGGACCGTTTCCTTTCTCTTGCGCCCCTGGGGCGCGAAGATAGGGCTAATCATAGCAGAAAAAGGAACTTTGTCAAGCATGGACGGGAAACGAGAACATTCCCTCCGGAAAAACAAAATCCCCTCGTCTCAACGAGAGGGATTTTCCTGGTGTCCCCGGATGGAATCGAACCATCATCAACAGCTTAGAAGGCTGCCGCACGATCCATTGTGCTACAGGGACAGGTACGGCGGACCGCGAAAAGATAGCTTAAAATACGGAAAAAAGCAAACGAGCGCCTCGGGCTTAGGCGCGATCTTTCCCCTCTTTTTCCAACCACCCGCGAAGGAGCCGGATCTCTTCCTGCAGGTTCTCCGCGGTCTCGCGCAACGACTGGGCGCGCCGCCAGGTCTGGTATCCGGTAATCAGTTTTTCGGCGGCGACGATGATCACGATCCCCGCGACCCACTTCCACGCCGTCTGCCAGCTGATGACGGGGAGGTCGGCGAACCAGCCGATCGCCGTCGAGGACGGGACGTACCCGGAAAGGTCTAGGACGACGCTTCGTGAGATGGGCGGCGGCAAGGGAACGGTCACGGTCCGGGCCTGCTCCAGCCACCCCGCAAGCTCGATGAGCTTCGTGTACACCAAGACAAAGAATACAAGGCTGAACGCGGTCGACAGCAGGCTCCGCAGGCCGGAAAAGATTTCGACCCGCACCAGGTCCTGCATGCTCTCGCAGAGCAGGCGCTCGCGCTCGAGATGGCGGATCTCCAACCAAAGCAACGCCTTCTTGGCGGTCGGCTGGGCGGC
>CAZIMD010000064.1:0-3415 GCA_964540365.1 uncultured Gammaproteobacteria bacterium | reverse complement strand
CCAGCGCGTTTTTCTTGGAGACGCGCACAGATGATGCGCTGGCCCGTCATATGAAAAACGCCCGGATCGGGCGCTTTTCATTTTGTGAGGTTCGCCAACCGCTCTTCCGCCTTTCCCCAGTTCACCGTCGTGAACCAGTTCTGGATGTAGGCTTTTCGATCGGACCCGAAATCAATGAAATAGGCGTGTTCGTACACGTCGAGCACGAGGATCGGCATGCAGCCCCAGATCCCGCCCTGATGGTGCGCGTCGCACGAGTAAATGCGGAGTGCCTGCGCCTGGAAATCCCAGGCCAGCACCACCCAGCCGCGTGCCGCCATGCCACAGGCCGTGAAGAAGGCGACGAACGCTTCCCAGGATCCGTGGGCCTTGACCAGCGCCTCTTTCAGGGCGCCTTCGGGGACCGTCCCGTCGGCGTCAAGGGTGTCGAAGTAGTATTCATGGAGGTATACGCCGTTCAGGGCGAACGCCTCGCCGGTTTTGAGGCCGCGCAATTCCGAATAGCTCTGGTTCGCGGTCGATACGTCGCCGCCCTGTTCGAGGCTTGCCAGCTTGGTGCGGATCTCGTTGCTCTTCGCGACATATCCGGCGTACAGCTTGTCGTGGTGGATGGTGAGGGTCTTGTCGGAGATTTGGCCCGCTTGCGCCACCGGAAGGGGTTTGGCTTCCATATGAGAAAAAGGCTAGGGGATTACGCGTCTGTTGTAACAAGGGAGGGGGCTCTTGGCAAAGCTTGCCAGCGGCGGCCAGCCTTCCTATGATGGGGATATATGAACCTCTTCCGCTCCCCAGCCACCCTTTTTGCGGTGGCCGCCCTGTGCGCGACGTTGGGCGCCGGTTGTTTTACCCCCGCCCCTGAAACGGCCCTTCCGCCCACCGAACAGCCTTCCGTCGGCCTGCGTGGGATCGTCGCGGGCGACACGGTCGTCCTCGAAGAGCCCGCCGGCATCATTGACGGCAAGCTCAAGGCCGGTCCGCTCCAGCGTCGCGTGAACGTCCAAGCCTTCACCATGGGGCAATCTTCCGATGCGTCTTGGGAGCTTGGCGACGCCTCGAATGCCAAGCTTGCCACGGGATCCTGGACCCGGGGCGCGCTCCGCACGGCGCACCCGTTCTTCCTCCCCGCGATTTTCGATGCGAAAAGCCGTCCCGTCGATGACGCCTCGCTCCTGTGGCTCGCGCAAGACGAATATCGCGAACTGAAAGCGACTTCCGGCACCACCATCGACCTCCGTGTCGCCGCCGTCCCCGAATGGGCAGCCCGCTTCAAGGCGCACGCCCCCGCCAATCGCGGCTTCGTCGCTTTCTCCCGTCTCATGGCCGAAGCGGAGCAGGCCCGCCAAGACCTTCCGTACGCGAAACTCGAGTCGGTCGGCGAACGCGCCCTCCTCGTGAACGGGAAGGAGATGCAGGTTCCGGTCCTTCGCATCCGTAACGGGTACGGCACTTTCGAAGTCCTCGACCGCGCCGACAACCCGCTCGTCCTCTCGTTCACGCTCGATCCGAAGGTCGCCAAGAACCGCCTCGACGTCACGACGGGCGATGGGAAGGCCCTGGCGGATCTCATGAATTATCGCGTGAAGGAAATCGTGTTTTCGGGACGCTAGAAAAAAACGACAGGCCCGCTGCCGGCGAAACGGCAGCAGGCCTGTTTTTAAGCGGATGGGACGGCGCGGACGAATTTTGCGCCAGGTCGAACGGGTAATCTGGTTGCGTATTCTCCGATCGACGAACGCATTCAGGCTCGTACGCCCTCTTTTGTCCCTCCGGACCATGACAGCCAATGGGCCAAATGTCGACGAAAATAGAGTTGGTCGCGCAGCGGCCGAAGTTGGTTTACGCGCGTTTTTGCCGCACGGACGGCTTCCGGCAGGTCCTCGCTTTCAAGCGCCCGCCAAGGGAGGTCGGCGTCCCGGCGGGCTTTCTGCAGGGATGACCAGGCGTTCAGGTACGCACGCTCAATCGCGCGCACCGCAGGTTCCAGGGCGTCTTCCTCATGCGCCTGTGCCAAGGCCCCATGCAGCAGCGCCTTGTCCGTGGCGGAAATGCCCGTCAGTCCGTCCAGGCGCGCCCGAAACTGGTCCTCCGAGAGGGCCGGATACAGGAACCAGCTTACGGCGCGCAGATAAAGCCGCGTTTCCGCCCATGTGGCGTGGGGCAGGGGGGCCTGCCCCGCCAGGTAGTGGGCGAGGTCATCCATCAGAAACGCTTCCGCCGGCCAGGGGTTGCAATCCATCACGTCACGGCAGAGGTCCCCTTGGGCGCGGGTCGCGAGGTACGCGTTGACCTTGTCGACCGTGGGGATGTGCTCAGGTGCGGGTGTCATAGAGGAAGCGTTTCGTCCATCCCGGATCGACGCGTACGTCCAGCTCCAGGAAGACCTTCTTGCCCATCGACATTTCCAATTCCTTACGCGCGTCCATCCCGATGCGCTTGATCATGCTTCCGCCGGCACCGATGAGGATCTTCTTGTAGCGCTCTTCCGTGGTCCAGATGTGCGCCGTGACGCGTTCCGTATGTTCCGAAGCGGCCGCGATCTCCTCGACCTCGACCTTGGTGCTGTAGGGCAGCTCCTGGCGTAGGCGCAAGAACACCTTTTCGCGGATGATCTCCTCGATCCAGTCCTTGTGCGACAGGTCGGTCAGCTGGAGCGGGGGATAGAACCATTCGCCTTCCGGCAGCAGCTCGAACAGGGTATCCAGCACGCGGTTCAGGTCCTGACGTCCCAAGGCCGAGATCTTAAGGGTCTTCTGTTGGCCTACGTCGATCTCGATCGCGTCATTCGTGTAAGGCCGCTGCTCTTCGGGAAGGTCGCACTTGTTCACCAGCACGATCACCGGCAGGGAGAGCTTCCGCAGCAGTTCCTGCAGGTACGTCTCCTCCGGGCCAGGCGGCCGCGTCGGGTCGACCACATACAAAATCGCCTCGATCCCTTCGAGCTGCTCCTTAACGAGGCTGTTCAGCCGTTGCGACAAGGCATCCTGTTTCAAAAAAATGCCCGGCGTATCGACGAACACGATCTGTCCCCGTGCCTCATCGGTGACGATGCCGCGCACGGGGAGCCGGGTCGTCTGCGGTTTGGGCGTCACGATCGCCACCTTGCTGCCCACCAAGGCGTTCAACAGGGTCGATTTGCCCACGTTCGACCGCCCCACCAACACGACGAACCCGCTTTTCCGAGGAAGATCTGGCATGCCCGTAGCCTACCAAAGAACCCCTACGCTTCGCTAGGGGGAGGGCGCAGGGACGGGGCGCGTCATGCGGGAGCGAGGCGCGGATGTGGGCCGACCGGGCCGACCCTGCTTTTACCTCGGGAGCCCCATCTTCGCATGCGGGCTCTTCATCCGGGCGCCTCTCGCAAGGACCAAGGCCGTTGAGGATCGGGGCCGCATGGGACGGCAAAAGCGCTCCCACC
>CAZIMD010000063.1:0-3736 GCA_964540365.1 uncultured Gammaproteobacteria bacterium | reverse complement strand
CCCTTCACGCGTTCCTGGAGCGACGCGTACGACTGGTACACGGCGATCTGGGCTTCCAGCACGCTTACCTGCTCGGCAAGCCGTTCCGCCTGGCGCTCGAGCGAACGGATATCAAAGGTCTTGGCGGCCGACGTATTTACGGAAATGATCGAAAAGCCCATCAGGACGCACCCTAAAACGGCACAGGCATATACCCAGCCTTTCTTGCCGACGCGCCGGACGCGTTGGCTGGTGGAAACGTTGACGCCGAGCGCCTCCTGGGGGCGCTGCAAGGAAAGGACAAAGGAGCGGGACATAGGTAGTGAGGTGGTCAGCGAAGGGGCTTCGCGGCGACGCGCAGCTTGGCGCTGCGGGCGCGCGGATTCCTCCGGCATTCGTCGTCGCTGGGGGCGAGGGGCTTGCGCGTGACCGTGTCCCAACGGGGATCACGGAAGGCGCGCTTCACCCACCCATCCTCGATCGACTGGAAGGTAATGATTGCGAGCCGGCCACCGGGAGCCAGGAGCGTGAACGCCTGGTCGATGGCCTGCTGGAGGTGCGGCAATTCCTGGTTGACTTCCATCCGCAGCGCCAGGAAGACGCGGGTCGCGGGATGGATGCGTCCGGCCTCGTAGGAAGCGGGGACGGCGGCAGCCACAAGGTCCGCCAACTGGCGGGTCGTCACGATCGGCGCCTCGCGGCGCGCGCGGACGATCGCCTGCGCGATGCGGAAGGCGTAGCGCTCGTCGGCGTATTCTTCGAAGAGACGGGAGAGATCGGACGCGTTCCAGGTGTTGACGATCTCGGCGGCCAGGAGACCGTCCTCATTCGCCAATTCCCCTAGGCGCATGTCCAACACCCCATCCTGCTGGAACGACAGGCCGATGCGCGGATCCTCGAGCTCGTCCGAAGAGAAGCCGAGGTCGAGCAGCATCCCGTCGACCTGATCGACGCCGCGCGCCCGCAGGGCCTGGCCCCAGGTCGCGAAATTGGCGTAGATCCCCTGCCAGCGCTGGCCATAGGAGGCCAGCCGCACTTCTGCCTGCCGCAACGCCTCGGGGTAGATATCAAAGGAATAGACGTGCCCCGTTGGCGCGGACCGGTCGAGCAGCGCTTGCGTGTGTGAGCCGCCACCCAAGGTTCCGTCGACGTACACGCCCCCGCTCCGTGGCTCGAGGACAAGCATGGTTTCCTCAAGCATCACGGGCACATGGACGGTCGCGTTCATACGGAAAAGCGAGTGAGGGCTGCGGCAATGGTATCGGCTTGCGCTTCGGCGGCGGCGATGGAAGCTTCCCAAGCGCCTTTCCCCCAGAGCTCAAGGCGGTTTCCCAAGCCAAGGAAAACGACCTCGCGTTCCAGGGAGGCATAGGCGCGCAGGTGTTCCGGGACAAGCATGCGCCCAGAACGATCCAGCTCCACCTCGGTTGCCCCCGCCAAAAACAGCCGTACCAACGCACGCGTCTCCGCCTGCTGCCATGGAAGCGTCTGCAGCTCACCCATGAACCGCTCCCAGGCTACCCGCGGAAACACCACGAGAGAATGGTCTAACCCCCGCGTCAGGATGGCGCCCGTTTCCCAGGACGCACGAAATCTCGCCGGGAGGGCGACCCGGCTCTTGTCGTCGAGGGTGTGGTGGTATTCCCCGATGAACATAGCATGGGTCGCGAGAGGAGAAAGTCTCCCACTTTCTGCCACTTGATGCCATGCTAGGATGAAAAGGGCGTTCCGTCAAAGGTGATTTGTGGATAAAAACCTTTTTAGAGAGGAAAAACCGGCCTTCCGGGCAGAGGAGGCGGGGCTGGCGCCCACGGCCGGCCCTTTCCCGCTCGGGCGGGCCGGTCCCTGGGCGGCATGGCGCTTCTCGTCCAGGAAAACTAGCGTCTGTATCTCCCGAGGACCACAGGTGTGCTCACACATTCCTGGACGAGAAGCGCCATGCCGCCCAGGGACCTACAGAGGAAGGGAAAGAGAAGAAACAATAAAAAAGAAGACTCGGACGGGGGCGTGGGCGGTTCCTCGGTCGTTGTTGAACGAACCATGCTCTGGTGACTCGAGAATAGTGGCGCTTCCCTACAAGTAAAAAGAGACCCGTTTGCGGGCCTCTTTTCTCTATGGCGTCACCACCTTCACCGTCCGTTTCACCCCGGCATCATCAACCCACGCGATCACGGCTTGCCAGGTCCGGCCGGCTTGCTCCCAGGATTCCAGGCGCCAGGCGCGGGAACGGATCTCCTCCGGGAGCGTCACGGGCTGCCAGCGGGCATTCATGAACACGTTCAGGCGCAGCGTCGCCTGTTGTGCCTCGTCGACGGCGAGATAGGAAAAGAGGACGGCCCCATCACGGCGCGAAAGGAGGCGTTGTCCGAGGAGCGTAACGGCTTGGGGGTCGATCTCCTTGCTTCGGCCGGTCCAGAGGGCGGCGCCGGCGACGTCGGTGACAGCCCAGAAATCCTCAGTCCCCTCTTGGCGGGTGGACTGAATGACTCCTTGGAAGACCCCGATGCCCCGGGTGGGATCGACGGCTTGCCAATACCCTTGGCGGATGGGCGTGGGGACGGGACGGAAGGCCCCGATGCGGACGTCATAGACCGTCCAGGCAACGATCGGCGGATGTTCGCAAACGTCGGCGAAGGCGCAACCCGGATGCGAGCCGCTCAATACATGGACGTACCGCCCCTCAAGTGAGGGGCCGAGGAGCGTACACCAGCGGCCGCTGATGACCCCGACGGAAGACGAGGCGATGGCTCCCTCCTCCACGAGGAGGCATGGGCCATCCGCCCCTTCGCGAAGCAGCTGCCACCGTTGCGCACGCGTCTGCGTCGACGAGGGGGCCGGGGGCACGAGGGACGCGAATTCCCCTAACGGGGCACGGACGGTTTCCGGCACATGCTCCAATGCCGTCTGCGGCAAAGCGACCGGCGTCAGGGACGAGCGCATCCTGAGCAAGGCGAAAAACACGCCGCACAACAGCGCCGCCGAAACGCCCACCACCAGCACCACCGATCCGCGCGGCGCGGCAGGCATACGCTAGCGGGCCTGCTGCAAGGTCTGGCGGATGGCGTCGAGCTGGAGCTGCGTCTGCTTGGCCTGCACGAGAACGAAACTCGAGAGGAAAAGCACCATGGCCGTCAGGAAGAGCAGGACGGTGAGGGTGAAGCGGGATTCGCGTTCGAGGGGTTTCATAGAAAGGGCAAAAAATAAACAGCGAGGTCAGTATAGCACGAATGCGCTCGACGAAACATCCACAAAAAAAGAAACGGGCACCCGCGGTGAAACGGATGCCCTTCAGGACCGATGCCCGCCCTACGCACTGGGGAAGACGATGGCCTTCCCATCCCGGGTCCCCCGCCCGAGGAGCCCCTGCTCCACGAACCAGGCGACGACCTCGCCCCAGACGGCGTCCGAGGTGGCGGGACCGAACTCGTCCGCGTAAGCCTGGCGGAGCTCGCCGACCGTGCGCCCCGACGGGTCGCCCCAGAGGACGAATCGCGTGACGCCCTTGAAGGCCTCGGTGTGAGTCGCGTCGGCGAAGCGCTCGGGAAAGGGGTAGAACTCCCCGTCGAGCGTGAGCCCGCCGTCCCGCGCCAGGGCGATCTCGGTGTAGGTCGAGGCCACGGCGTCACGCAGCGCACGCGCGCCGGTGAGGAACCAGGCCCAGACCGTCAGGAGCAGCCGCTTCAGGAACGGGTGCTGCGCGCGACGGAAGGCCTGCCGCAGGGCCTCGATCTCGTGGGCGCTGGTGCCGATCGCCTCG
>CAZIMD010000062.1:0-3755 GCA_964540365.1 uncultured Gammaproteobacteria bacterium | reverse complement strand
GGTCGGGGTACCACCGCTTGTCGGTGGCGGTGGGGCCGTGGGAGGTGGCGAGGAGCGGGAGACGGAAGGTCTCCGTGATGAAGCCCACGGGGTCCGGCATGTCCTGGAGGACGGGCGTCGCCCGGAGCAGCCGGTTGGTGAGGCGTTCGCGCCCCGGGAAGTGGTGGGGGCTGAGATCGTGGACGACCTCCTCGGTGCGCGTGTCGTCGGACAGGTTGTAGGCGGTGCAGGCCCTGGTGGGAAGGCCTTCGAGCTGGTCGAGGCAGGTGATGGCCAGGCGATCGACAGGGCAGTGCTTGAGCGCGTAGCGGGTGGCGACTGCGTCGAAGTGGCCGTGACGGAACGCGCCTTGCCACTTGTGGAGGGCGTTGTGTGCCTCGTGGAGCCGGTCGCCGAGACCATCACTCTCGCTCACGAACGGGCCGGGCCCATGGCGGACCGCATAGGCGCGCAGGACGCCGACGCGTTCGCGGCGGCCCCGGTACCGGGCGTCGTCGAGGAACTTGAGGGCGTTGCGCGTGGTGCAGCGGCTCCGCGTGACGTAGGGGAAGAACCCCACGTCCTCGTCGATGAGGACGCCCTGCGCCCCTTCGAAGATGACGGTTCCGTCGAGAGCGAGACGCTCCCGGAGGATGTAGTCGCCCACGATGTTCGCGTTGGTCGCGAAGGCTCGCAGTTCGGGAAGGATGAGGTCGGCAGAGTCCGCCCGCTCGAGAAAACGTCGGTCAGCCTGTGCGTCAGGGCTGGCCTGGAGTTTGCCGAGTTCGGCGCGCAACTCCATACGCAGGACGTTCTGGGTCTGCTGGAGGAGCTGTCGGAGCGCTTCCGGATCGTTGCCGCGGAGGTCCTTGGCGCGGAGGGCGAGCTCGGGGCGTGCCGCGGCCATGCGGGCCGCTTCGCCGATGCCGACGCCGACGCTGCCGTGGCGGGCGCTGCCGCGCGCCAGCTCGCGCAGGCGGGTGGCGGCCCGGTGGAACGGCGTCACGATGAGGGCGCGCTCGCTGATGAGGGTGCGCGCGAAGGCGTCAGGAACGCCCTTGTCGGCGAGGACCTTGGCCTCGACCAGCATCGCGTCGGGGCTGATGAGGACGTCACGCGTGTGGCAGGTCATCGTCCCTTCGACGAACATCCCAGAACCGAACTGCGAGAAGCAGTGGTGCCGGCCGTCCGGGGTCACGACGTTGTGGCCCGCCTGGCCGCCGCCATTGAAGCGGAAGATGGTGTGGGCTCGGTGACGGCGCGTGAGCGCGTCGGTGAGGGTGCCCTTGCCCGCGTCGCCGAAACCGAGATCGACGACGATGTATGCTTGTTCGCACATGTCTTTGGACTCCTTCCGGATGGGGATGTTGGCACGGATCGGGGGGTGTGTCAATCCCTCTCCAGGTAGCGCCGGTATGGAAGACGAGAGTGCGGGGGGCTGGAAAAATGATCCGATTCGCGATCAAAAAAGAATCCCGTGGGGGATTCAGGGCCGTCCACCCTCCGTTGGCGGGTGGGTGGACGATGGGCGCACGGGGCGGTACGACAGGGCTTCTCGCCAGTAACGGAAGGGCGAGTTGCGCGGGATGCTGAACAGGGACCAGCCGCCCGGCTCGGGTTTGAAGACCAGCCAGCAGGTTGGGGCCGTCACGACCCGGACGGGCTCGCCGTTGGGTTCGAGGCTGGCGGCCTCGCTGGCGGCCTCGAGCTCGTCCCGCGTCAGGAGCGCCTGCGGGACTTTCGCGCGACGGAAGGCGAGCTGTTGGCCTGGTTGCGATGGGTCGTCGCCGACGGAGAGCGCGGCGAGCAGCCGCTGCGTCTGGATCGACTGCGCGTGCAGTTCGCGACTCCGTTGCCGTCGTGTCTCTTGCGTTCCCCGATCCTCCGGATGGACCCGGACGACCACCCAGATGCCAGCGCCGGATGGGTATCCCTGCGGAGCCTGCGGGGGTGGGGGCCTTCGGATGGTGTCCTCGAGGGTGCGGATGGCGTCGGCGACGCTGTTCGCTCGGGCGGTAGCCCGACGTTTGAGCAGGTCCTGGATCACGGCGGTCCTTTCTTCGCCGGGGGAGTATAGGACAAAAACGTGGCGCGTTCAAGCGTCACGTCGTTTGATCGATTTTTTCGCCGCTTTCACGATCTGCTCGGCCGTGAGGCCGTATTTTTCCAGGAGCTGCTTCGGTTCGCCCGATTCGCCGAAGCAATCGGGCATCGCGATGGGTTCGAGGGGGGCTGGTAGGAGGAGGCCCGTGATCTCTGCGACCGTGCCGAAGAGGCCGCCGTGAACTTGGTGCTCTTCGATCGTCACGGCGCAGCCGGTCTTTTTGAGGCTCTTGAGGAGCGTCTTTTCGTCGAACGGTTTCAACGTCGAGGCATTGATGACTTCGGCGCTGATCCCTTGCTTTTCCAGGGATCGCGCCGCGGCCAGGGCCTCATAGACCAGCGGCCCGCAGGCGACCAGGGTGACGTCCTTGCCAGGGCGAAGGACGGTGTGCGTCCCGATCTGGAAAGGGGTCTGTTCGCTTGTGATGAGGGCCGTCTTCTCACGGCTGAAGCGGATGTACATGGGCCCTTCGGCGGCCGCCATCGCGAGCGTGGCTTTTTTCGTCTCGTGGTAATCGCAAGGGACGATCACGGTGAGGTTGGGGAGGACGCGCGTCATGGCGAGGTCCTCGAGGGCCTGGTGCGTCGCGCCGTCCGGTCCGACCGAGAGGCCGGCGTGGGCGCCCGCGATCTTCACGTTGGCATTCGTGTAGCAAACCGATACGCGTAGCTGGTCCCAGGCACGTCCGGGGACGAAGACCGCGTACGAGCTGGCGAACGGGATCTTGCCGGAAAGGGCGAGGCCGGCAGCCATGCCGACCATGTTTTGCTCAGACACGCCGGCTTCGATGAAGCGTTCAGGGTGCGCATCGCGGAACAGGTGGACGCGCGTCGACTCGGCCAGGTCGGCCGTCAGCACGACCACGCGCTCGTCCGTTTTTCCTAATTCCAGCAACGCATCGCCGTAGCCGTTGCGGGTGGGGACCAGCTGTTGCCGTTCGGTGAAGAGGTCAGGATGCAGCATAGGGTTATTCGTGTTCGGATTCGATCGCGCCCGCCAGGGTCCGCAGCTCGTGGATGGCGCGGCGGGCCTCGTCCTGGTTCGGCGGCTTCCCATGCCACGCGAAATCCGCCTCCATGAAGCTCACGCCCTTCCCGGGGATCGTGTGGGCCAGGATGACGCTGGGCTTTTCGTAGACGGCCTGGGCCTCTTCGAGGCTGTCGATGATCCGCCGCATGTTATGCCCATCGGTGTCGATGACGTGCCAGCCGAAGGCCTCGAACTTCTCACGGAGGGGTTCGAGTGGCATGACGTGCTCGGTGTAGCCGTCGATCTGGATGTTATTGCGGTCGACAATGACGGTGAGCTGATGGAGCTTTTCGCGGCTGGCCATGAGGAAGGCTTCCCAGCATTGCCCCTCATTGAGTTCACCGTCGCCCATGAGGCAATAGGTGCGCCAGCGGGCCCGATCCATGCGTGCGCTGAGGGCCATGCCGACCGCTTGCGAGATGCCCTGCCCGAGCGGCCCGCCACACGTTTCGATGCCGATGCCGAAATGGGTATTGGAGTGGCCCTGGAACGGGGAGCCAAGGGCGCGGAGCGACGTGTGGAATTCCTCGATGGAGCAAAATCCGCGGCGGGCAAGGGTCGCATACAGGACGGGGCAGATGTGCGCGTTCGAAAGGACGAGCCGGTCGCGCCCGGGCAGGTCGGGATGCTTCGGATCGATGTG
>CAZIMD010000061.1:0-3966 GCA_964540365.1 uncultured Gammaproteobacteria bacterium | reverse complement strand
CCCCGGATGACGGCCCCGCGTCCGTATTTCTCCTGGATCTGGTCGAGGGCCTGCGTGAGCCGTTGCTTGCGTTCGGCCGTCGGGAGCTGGAACAGGCGGCCTCCCAAGCGGCTGGCCGGTTCGAACGTCCCAAGCGGGCCGAAGGTCACGTCCAAGAAGGAGATCGGCGTTTCGCCGTCCCAGGCTTCTTCGAGGGCGCGCAGGGCCTCATCGACCAGGCTGAACCGGTCCCAAAGGGGTTCGGGGAAGGGCCGATACGCGCTTTGCATGTTCTGTTGTCGCCAGCGTTTCGTTTTTTTGGAAGGGGCGTTTTCCGCGTAGGTTCCGACGGTCACCCGTACGCCGCCTGCCTGCCGCCCGGCCTGTCGAATGCGCCAGCTCGCCTTCTCGACCAGCTTCAGGAAGACGGCGAGCGTGCGGCCACGCGCGTGTACGTCGCGTGGGACGCAATACGAATGCCCGATCGATTGGGGCGGGGCGGCCGCATCTTCGACGGTCGAGCCTGTGCAGCCCTGGAGTTCGGCCTGGAGGAGCGCGAGCGGCTTGCCAGACAGGCGGAGCAGGTTTTCCGTTGGATAATCGACGAATTCGAGCAGGGTGAAGATGCCGATCCGGTTCAGGAGGCGGGCGTGGCGCGTCCCGATGCCGGCGACGTCGGTGAGGGCATGGAGGGCGAGGAAATCACGCGCCGAGGCGCGTGAGACCATGGTGAACCCATCGGGTTTTTCATGGTCCGAGGCGAGCTTGGCAAGGGCTTTCGTGGGAGCGATCCCGATCGAGCAGGTGAGGACGGCGCCAATTTCCTGGCGGATCCGTTCCTTCACGCGTAGGAGCGGGCCGATGAGGGCGAGCTCGTCGGCGTACCAGTCGGTGAAATCCACGAACGCCTCGTCGATGGAATACGGTTCGACGCGGTCGCTCAGCTCGCGCAATAGGGCGAATACCCGTCCCGAGACCGACCGGTATTTTACGGGATCCGCCTGGAGAAAGCGCATTTCGGGAACCCGTTGCCTTGCCATCTCGATGGTCATTCCCGTGCGCACGCCCAATCGCTTGGCGGTGACGGAAGCGGCCAGGATGCAGCTGTGCTTGCCGAGATAGCTGCACACGCCGAGCGGTCGGTCGCGCAGGGTGCGGTTGGCTTGCTGCTCGACGCTCGCGAAGAACGCGTTCATGTCGAGGTGGGCGATCAGGCGGCGTGAGGGAAGGAGGATCATAGCAGAAGCTCCTCGGTCTCGACGAACCATTGCAGGGTGTCGGAGACGTATGACAGGCGGAAGCTGTTCGTGCCGTCGTGGACCGAAAAATAGTGGATCTTGCTGCGTCCCTTCCATTCGGAATACGTCAGGTCGACGGTTTTGACCTGGTAGGTCCGGTTCCCCCACAGGAACTGGACGGGTTTCGCCCGTCCCATCTTGAAGGCGACGAGGGCGGTGACGGGTTCGCGGGAGAGGATGGCCATAGGGAGGAATATAGAACAAAAATAGAACAGACGGTTTTTGGTTGTCAAATGGTCCCTAAACGCCAAAAAACACCCCTCCGTGGGTGTTTTTGTCTGCGCTTAGTGGTGCGCGTGCCCTTCCATTCCCGTTTCTGCCGTTGGCTGTCCCGCAGCAACGTCCACCGTGATCGGGAACGTGCGCACCGTCCCTTCGGCATTGAACTGCGCGAAGAGGGTGTAGCGTCCGGCGCTGGGGAAGGTGGTCCCAAAACGGACTTCGCCGTTGGCGGGTGCCGCCGTCGTGAGCGGATGGACGTGCAGGAATTGCGTCGGGTCGTCGTGCTTCAAGATGACGACGTGGCCAAAGGCGCTGAGGTACGGGTCGATGCGCGTCAGCGGGGCCCCGTCCTTCGTGAGGCGGAAGGTGAGTTCGGTCGAAGTGCCCGCCTGGAAGGCGGGGTTCGGTGCGAGGTTGGCGCGGATCCCTTGGGCGGTCGCTTCGAGGAAGGGGTTCGGGGTGGGGAAGGCGGGATCGCTGCTACCGGTGCCGATGCGGACGGGCAGGCGCAGGACGACCGGCGGTTCACCGATGGGGGAGATGTCCGCGTACAATTGGTACATGCCCGGCTCGGTGATGCTGGTTTGCGCGATCCATTTCCCGCTGCGGAACTCCGGGTGCAGGTGCTGGAACTGGGAGAGGTCGTCACGGACGAGCAGCAGGTGTACCCGTTTGTCGTGGACGATGCTCAGCCCGTCCTCCGCGAGCGGTCGCCCGTTCGTGCCGAAGAGGGTGAAGCGGAACGTTACGTCGCCGGGAGAGAGGCTGTCGGCTCCATCGAGCCGGAGGCGGTCACCCGCGTCGACGGCGGTCCCGGCACTGGGTTGGGGCGTAGGCATGGCATGGCCCGCGTGCGGATCGGTCGATGATGGGTTGGTCGGTTTTTCTGCCGGAGGATCCGTGGGGAGCGCGTCACAGCCGCCCCCGAGCGCAAACAGGGCCAGGAGACTGATGAGGAGGAAGGGGAGTCGTTTCATAGAAAAGGAGGTCGAACCCGCCTGATCATGAGTGAAGCCTAGGCGGGCGGCCTTAAGCGTGCGCGAGCGGCGGGGAAAAGTCCATGCGGAAGGGGAGAATGCGCCATCAGTCACCATGCTTGCCGAGAAGCTCCCTATCGCCGACGGCGTTCGGACACGGATCCACGTCACCTCACCCTTGACGGATCCCGGCTTTTTGTTAGGCTACCCCGGTCAAGGGAGGTCGCAAACGCATGAGCGAGTTCTTCAAGTTCCTGACCGACAACATGGGGTACATCTTCCTGATCTGCATTTTTTGCGGGGGAGGGATCGCGGCGTTTTTCCAGAACATCCTGGCGCGGCGCGAATTCTCGCAGCGCGAGCGCGCTGCGCAGGACCACGAGTACCGCATGATGGTCGAGCGGCGCAAGCTGGCCGAGCACATGGACAAGCTGGTCGACGTCGTGCTGGTCGACAAGGTCCTGAAGGATGACTTCGACAAGCGCCTCCAGGCGCGCCAGGCGGACAAGGCCGACAAGAAGATCCCACCGACGCGCGTTCGGGTCGAGTCACAGGGCCCTGCCACGCCGCCCTCGGAGACGGGGGCGGCCGCCACGCGCGAGGCGACCACGCCCGGTTCTCGCCGTCGGAACGGCTGACGCCGTCGCTGCCCACCGTGCCCTTCGGGTGCCGTGGGCCTTTTCTTTTTCCTTCAAAAAAACCCTGCTTGCCAGCCATTCCACTTGTCAATCGTTTAAAAAGTGTTATATTTCTTTACAATATGACACGTCCCTCCCTAGCGACGATCACCCTCCCGTCTGCCGCTTCCCTGCGCACCTCTGGCCTGCCGGAACGCGAAGCGGCTGTTTGGTATGCCCTTACCGCCCAAGGCCCGGCCCATGTGAGCGAACTCGCGCGGCGGACGGGCCTGCACCGCCCCGCCGTCTATGGGCAGCTTGATGCGCTCAAGAAGAAGGGGTTGGCGCAGATTGCCAAAGGCACGGGCCGACGGCGCTACCAATCGACCGGGGTCGCCCGCCTGGCGGCCTGGACGGCCGAACAGGGCGTCCAGCTCGCCGATCCGCTTACGCGCCTGCAGAAGGCTGAGTTGCAGGCGCTGCCTGAGGAGATCCGGATCTATCGTGGCAAGGAGCTGCGTCGGGTGTGGGAAGAGCTCGCCAAAAGCCCCAAGCGGACCGTCTTCTATCGGTACGACGGGTATCCCGGTGACGTCCACGTCAGCAAATACGTGCCGGACGAATATATCGAGAGCCTGAAATCGCATGGCCTCGAGCGGTTCGTGATCACGAACCAGGCCTTGCGCAAGCGCGCCTTCGTCAAGCGGGTCGAGTGCGCATCGCGCATGTTGCCGGGGTCGTTTGACGCGTTCGAGGACGGCATCACCCATTTCATCTATGGCGACACGATGGCCCTCGTCGACCTCAAGAAGGAGATCGCCTTCGTGATCAAGAACGAAGCGCTGGCGTCGTTCCACCGGAAGCTGTTCCGGT
>CAZIMD010000060.1:0-3986 GCA_964540365.1 uncultured Gammaproteobacteria bacterium | reverse complement strand
TGCGCGATGAGCTGCTGGCGCAGGCGTATGCGCAAACGAAGGAGCGCCATGGCGAGGATCCGGCGTGGGACGAGGCGCGCCTGCGCGAGACCGCCCGTGCGCTCGCCTTCGGTGGGATGAAGTTCGCGTTGTTGAAGCAGGATCCGAAGTCGGTGTTCCTGTTTGATAAAGAGCAGGCCCTGTCGTTCGAAGGGGTGACGGGCCCGTACTGCCAATACGCCTTCGTGCGGCTGTTTTCCATCGTCGAAAAAGCGAACGGGACGTGGGAAGGGGAGGGGGACGCGACGGAGCCCCTCACGGCGACGGAACGTTCGTTGATCTTGGCGGTCGCGGCGCTTCCCGATGTCGTGGCGCGTGCCGCAGGCCGTGTCCAGGATGGCTTCGATGCCCAAGAGACCCAGCCCGCCCTTCTCGCCCAGTGGTGCTTCACGACCGCGCAGGCCGTGAACGCCTTCTATCGCGATACGCCCGTGCTTGACGCCCCGCCTGCCCTCCGCGCCCGTCGGTTGAACCTCGCCCTTGCCGCTGCCTGCGCCCTCCGCAACGGTCTCCGCATCCTCACCATCCCCGTACCGACGGCGATGTAGCGGCCGGATCCTTGATCTTTTTCTTGTTCTCGTTTGGCGCATTGCGTATCCTGGGCCACAACGCTTGTTCTTCTTGCTTGTCCCTATGTTCAATCCCCCGAAATCCGATGCCAAATACGCGCCGCCGACGCCCCCGCCGAACGGTTTTTCCGCGACCGGTGGCGCGGCCCAGACCGTGATCGCGCGCGGTGTGCGTGTTGACGGCGATTTTCGCAGCCAAGGCAATGTGAGCATCGAAGGGGAGCTGGTCGGTTCGCTCACCTGCGGCGGCCACCTGACGATCGGGCCGGAAGCGTCCATTCAGGCGGCGGTCACGGCCGATGAGGCGACGATCGCCGGGACGGTCGAAGGCAACCTGCAGATTGCGCGCAAGGTCGAACTCAAGGCGACCGCCAAGCTGAAGGGCGACATCACGGCCGAGACGGTCGCGATCGAGCCGGGCGCGACGCTGGTCGGCATGTTCACGGTAGGTACGGCGAAGCGTGCCGACGCGCGCGAGCCCGCGCCCGCCAAACCGAAGGCCGAACCCACCATCAATACCCCGGCCGAAGCCAAGTCCGGATCATCCGCCTAAGCGCCTATGTCCCCGTCGTTCGCCTACGTCTACGACGGCATCCTGGCCCAGGCCGCCGGGCCGAAGATCCTGGCGCGGGTCGAAGCCGAGGTCGCGCGCCTAGGGATCCAGGGCCCCGTCTTGCGCGACGGGTTCCATGACCTGGCGACAGAGTTGAAGGAAGCGCTTCGCCAGGGGGTCAAGAACCTCATCTTCGTGGGGTCTGACCCCTGGTTTTTGCGTTGGATCCCTTGGATCGCCGAACAGGAAGGGATCTCCGTCGGCTACCTCGCGAGCGAGCCGTCCGTCCTGGGGAAGGCGTTCGGGATCCCGGCCGCTGCCGCCGGCGTGGGCGTCCTCGCGGCCCGGGTCATCCGCGTCCTCGACCTTGGTTCGGCGAATGGCCGGCCTTTCTTGCTCGAAGCCGTCGCCCTCAAGACCTCCGCGCGCGTGGAGCTTGAGGGGTCGTATGCCGTCCGCGCCCGTACGCCGAGCCCGCTTTCCATCCAGAACCTGGCGCTCGATCCGAAGACGGGCCGTACCGTATCGGTCCCGCAGGATGGTTTTTTGGAGGCGGTCATCCAGACGACGAACGAACGTCCTGCCTTGCTCGGCCTGTGGAAAAAAACGGATACCGAAGAGACGCGCATCGTCTTCGCCTCCGCCACCGTGCGCGACGACCAGGAGCAGGCGGTCTCGTTTACGGTCGACGGGCAGCCCCTCAAGGCGCGCGAGGTGGCGTTCCGCGTGCTGCCGAAAGCGGCCTCGTTCATCGTGGGGCCGGATCGGACGTTTTAGGCGCGCGCTGGCCGTCGTCTGATTCGTATGGTACGGATGGGCATATGTCCATCCTCACTCCCGCGCGTCCGGTCACGATGTCGCCACCCGTCTGGGCGTTCCTCTGTTCCGCGTGGGAACGTGTATCTCCTGGGGACATGCCGTCCCTGCTGCAAGAGGAGGGGTATGCGTGTCCTGCGGTGGCGACGGATCAGGAACGGTTTGCGGCCGTCCTGGAAATGCCGGGCCCGTTTCTCTTGCGGATGGGGATCCTGAAGCAGCCAGAGCTTCTGCGTGGAGCCGTGTTGTCGCTCGGGGGCGAGCCGGGGCTCTTCGTTGACTACGTCGTCAAGGCGCGTACGGTCGATGGGCTCCGTGCGGGTGATGGCGTGCTTGTGCTGTACCGGCTTCTGGATAACGAGGAATATGCCGTCCCTCGTCATCAGTTGGTGAAGGCGATCCATGGGGGCGGTTTGGTGGATTTTATTGAAAAGGAATCTCTCGACACCCAGGCTTGAAAGGAGCTATCGCGTCTCATGGATCAGGGAAATTGCGGGTGCGGTTCCGTGCCGCTTGCGCATGCGACACACGCAAAAACTCGCTTGCGTAGCGAGCTTTTGCGTGGTGGACGCTGAAGGGCTCGAACCTTCGGCCTTCTCGGTGTAAACGAGACGCTCTAACCAGCTGAGCTAAGCGTCCTGGGTGCGAGGATCCTAGCAAGATTAGGCGCGAAAGACAACGCGGGGAAAAAAAGAGGCGCCGCGAAGGCGTCCGGTTCAGGCGAGGGTCTCGTGCGCCAGCCGGCGCAGGCGGTGTAGGGTGACGAGGCAGCCTGCGTTCCAGCCGAGGAGGAGGGCAGCCACGATCACGAGCAGCGGCCGCTGTCCAGGGAGCGTGGCGGATCCCCACAGCGCCAGGGCGGCAGGACCGAACAGGCTTGCCGTCAGGGCGCCGACCGCGAGGCCGGCGCGGACGACCGACCGGAGGCCGTGAAGGGCCCTGTGTGCGCCGAGGACCTGGTCGGTGCGCCTGTCGAGGAGGCGCTCGAGATCTTGCTTGGTCGGGCCGGGCGCTTGGGCGTTCTTCCCCTTGGTGGCCGGCGGCGTGGTCGGTTGGATGATGATCGTACGTCGATTCGGTCCGTCTTCGGCCTGCGTGGCGAGCCATTCCAGCAGGAGCCAGGTGATGGCCATCGGGCAGCCGAAGAGGGTGATCCCCATGAGCAGGCCGTCCTGGTAGGGACCCAGTCCGGCGCCCAGGGCCGTGGGGAGGAGCCTCATGACCGTCGCCCCCAGGCCAAACCCGAGGCTCGCGAAGGCGAATGTCCGCGACCGTCGCGCGAGCCGATCCAGCTCGTCGCGCAGGCGTGGGGCGTCACTCGCCCGGTCGATGAGGACCTGGCGGGCGGGTTCGGGAACATGCTCCGAAGGGAGGGCGGGCGTTTTCGTGTCGCTGGCCATGTCTTGCCTTTCTCTGGTCGCGCTGGCGTGTCAGCGCGACTGGCTGGGGCCCGTGTCGAAGATGAGGGCGGGATCGATGTCCTTGCAGGGGACGTAGGTGACGTGGCGCCGGCCCGTCGCCACCGTGAATTCCGCGAAGCAGAGGTCGTAGCCGTTGCGGTTCCGTATACGGAAGTAGCTCACCGATTCGCTCACCGAGTTGGCGGTCTCTTCGATCGAGGGCTTGCAGCTCGCCAGATGCGCGAGGGTCACCGCGAACGCGAAGGAGAGGGCGTTTCTCACGGTTCTTCAGTCCTTTCGGCTTTCGTCCGAAAACCAGCCGCCACGGTAGCGTCAAACCTGAATCCTGTCAAGATGAAAAAGGGCGCTGGTTAGAATCAGGCAGGAAGCGCGTACCGGACCGTGATTTAAAAAATTCGATATTTTAGCGAAATTATGCGTGGACGTTCGGCGTATTGCGAAGTTCGTGATAGCCTGCTAAGGTGCGCGTCGTCACGTCATCCCCCTGCTGGGGTGGTGAAACTGGCAGACACACTACCTTGAGGTGGTAGCGCCCGAAAGGGCATGGAGGTTCAAGTCCTCTCCCCAGCACCATACGAGAAACCCGCA
>CAZIMD010000059.1:0-4246 GCA_964540365.1 uncultured Gammaproteobacteria bacterium | reverse complement strand
GAGTGCTCTGGCTCGAAGGCGAGCGCGGCGTCATTCAGCTTCAATTTCAAGATCGCGTCGCGCAGGCGCTCGTACTCGTTACCCTCGCTGGGGAAGATGCCCGCGTAGACCATCGGACGAACCTCCTTGTAGCCGGGAAGCATCTCGACCTGGCCCGCGGTCTCGCGCAGCGTGATGGTGTCACCGACGCGCACCAGGGAAATGTCCTTCAGGCCGCTCACGACATACCCGATCTCCCCCGTCTGCAGCTCCGGAAGCGGGTCATACTGCGGTTTGAGCGCCCCGACGTCTAACGCCTGCCCATCACCGCCCGTGGCGATGAAATGGAGGTTCGCGTTTTTCTTGAGAGACCCATCGACGCAGCGGACATAGGCGACGACGCCCTGATAGTCGTCGTATTTCGAATCGAAAATGATGGCGCGGAGCGGCATCTGCGGATTCCCAGAAGGGGGCGGCACGTCGCGGACGATGCGCTCGAGGATGGCGGGAACGCCTTCACCGGTCTTGCCGGACGCCGTGAGGATCTCCTCGCGCTTGCAGCCGATGAGCTGCATGATCTCGGCGGAGCGGCGCTCGACGTCGGCATTCGGCAGGTCGATCTTGTTGAGGACCGGAATGATCGTGAGGTTCTGCTCGATGGCGAGGTAGAGGTTCGCGATCGTCTGCGCCTGCACGCCCTGAGTCGAGTCGACGAGCAGGATGGCGCCTTCGACGGCGGCCAGGGAACGCGAAACCTCGTACGTAAAGTCCACGTGTCCGGGCGTGTCAATGAGGTTGAGCTCGTAGGTCGCGCCGTCTTGGGCCGTATAGGCCATGCGCGCTGGCTGGAGCTTGATGGTGATGCCCCGCTCGCGCTCGAGGTCCATGGTGTCGAGGAGCTGCTCCTTCATCTTGCGTTTCTCGACGGTCCCCGTGATTTCCAAAAGCCGGTCCGACAAGGTGGACTTCCCATGGTCAATGTGGGCGATGATGCAAAAGTTGCGGATGTGGGACTGGTCCATATTTGCGCTGAGGATAGCGGAAATGAGGGCGTGAGGCAAGGGGCGAATCCGCACCCGCTAGCGCCGTACCAGCCGCATCCCCCGCCCTACCCACTCCTCCGCCTCCTCCACCCGGCAAAGCCATAAAACGGCAAGATATGTCACCCCCGCGATCCCTGCCGATGCGCAAAACTGCACCAAGACCTGCCAAAACGTCCGCAATGGGACGACGGTCCCGATCGCCTGGCGCGCCCCATATGCCAGGCAGAGGGCCGGGACGGAAGCGGCCGCCGCCATGCCCACTAATCGCAGGAACGGCCCCTGGCTCTCGGGACCGACCTTTCGACGCAAGGCCACCCACAAAAGGCCGAGCTGCACGAACGCGGACACCGAAAATGCGATCGCAAGCCCCGTGACGCCATACGTCCCCTTCAACGACCAGGCCAAGCCAAGATTCAACGCCTCCCCAAACAACGTGATCCAAAACGGGGTCCAGGTGGACTGGATGGCATAGAACGCGCGCGCCAGGAGCGGGATCAGGGCTTGGGCGACCAACGACGCGGACAGCCAACCGACGACCGCCGCCGTGTCGATCGTCGCCAGCCAATCAAACTGGCCGTCCCCCAAGACCAGGCGCACCAGCTGGGCGCGTAGCAGGATGAACAGCAGGCTGACCGGCAATAGGCAGAACACGATCGTCCGTCCGGCCTTCCCCAGCGCGAGATGATACGCGCCGAATTTGTTGGCGCTCGCCGCTTCGGAGAGCAGGGGGAACGCCGCCACGGCGAATGAGATGCCGATGACGCCGAGCGGGAAGCTCTGCAGGTTGTTCCCCAACTGGAACACGGACACGGACCCGGCACGCAACGTCGATGCCAAGGAAAGGAGGATCACCAGGCTCACCTGCGAGGCGCCGAGCGCGGCAAGGCGGGGAGCCGTCAGCTTGAGGAGGCGCGTCAGCTCAGGACTCCAACGAAAGGAAGCCGGACGCGCCATGCCTAGGCCGACCGCGACGACCCCTTGCGTCAACGCATGCATCATGGCGCCGAACACGACCCCGAGCGCGACCCCCGCGATGCCAACCCAGCGCGAAAAGCATATGATCCCTAGCAGGATCCCGAAATTGTACCAGACCGGGGCGAAAGCGAACGCCAGGACCCGCTTTGACGCCTGCAGGACGCCCCCAAAGACAGCGGAAATCCCTAAAAACAAGGGGGAAAGAAAGAGGATGCGGGTCAGCGAGACGGCCAGCTCCAACCGCTGCGCATCGAACCCCGGGGCGATGAGCGGAACAAGATACGTCGCGAAGGCAATCCCTAGGAACGACAACACCCCCAACGCCGCGGCGACCCACAAGAGGACGATGGAAGAAAATGCGAACGCCTCCTTCGCCCCTTTCTTCGCGCGCAACTCAGAGAAGAGCGGGATGAAGCCCGCGCTCAGCGCCCCCAAGATCAACAGGCTGTAGAGCGTGTCCGGGAGGCGAAAGGCCGCATAATACGCGTCGAGCTGCCAACCGGCGCCATAATGCGACGCCAGCAAGCGATCCCGCAACACGCCCAGCAACCGCGAACACACCGACGCGGCGGCGAGCCAGAAGGCCATCATTCCCACCGTCCCATGCTCAACCGACCACCAGGCGCGCCAACGCTGCAGCATAGCAAGAAAAGAAAACCGGATTACGCGGGCATGATATCAGAAATCGAACGGGTCCGCCGGACGGCTCCAGGCGAGCCAATGGCCCTGGGCATCGGTTTCGACGGTGACCTTGGTGAGGCAAGAGCCGGGCGCGGCCTGGCCGAGGCACCGCTCCCCCGTCTCCGGATCGAACGCGGCCTCATGCCAGCCGCAGACCAGGCGCTCTTCGGACGGATCGAGCGTCAGCGGCCCACCCATGTGCGTACAGCGGTTGATGAAGGCACGAACCGTTCCGTGATAGCGAAAAACGTATGCCTCTAGGCCGGGCAGGAGCTTCACCGAACGCCCCTCCCCCTCCGCAAGGGCCGCCACCGGCCCGATGAACGTCCGCGGCATATCACTCCGCTTTCGATTCCTTCGAGTAGCCGAACTCGTATGTGAAGATCTCCTTGCGGATCGGGCCGACGAAGCGCATGTACGCCTCGGCGACGATATATTTCCAGGCGATGCCCAGATACCCTTCCTTCCGTAAGCGACGGACGGACATCTCAAGCGGGAGGTCGGCTAAATACGCAAATTTCCCGCCCGCCTTCTTCAGGCGCTGGACATATTCCATGTCTTCCGCGAATACGACGGTCTCGTCGAATCCCCCGACACGCTCATGGAACGATCGTTTGACGAAAATGCACCCGCCAGGCGCATGGGGAAACAGGCGGGCGGTCGCCCGGACATAGAGATGGTAAAGCCAATGCCACAAGCGATCGAGGCGGCGGTCGCCATCCGGGATCATGTGGGCCGTCCCGAAATCGGCATGGCGCTCCGTGAGGGCGGCTAGGGCGCGTTGGTAGAAATCGGTGCCGCGCGGCAGGACATCCGCGTCATGGAAACAGATCCAGTCGCTCGTCGCGTGCTTCGCACCGGCGTTGCGGCCCGGACCGGGCATGCCGCCAGGGACAACCTTCGCCCCAAACGACTGGACGACCAGGGGGGTCCCGTCCGTGGACTGGGCGTCGGCGACGATCACCTCAAGCTCGACGCCCGTTTGGGACTGCAGCGCTTGGAGGAGGCGCGGGATCTGTCGCGCTTCGTTCTTGGCCGGGATGACGATGCTGAGCTTCATAGCAAGATGCCGCTATCCTACGCGAGCCCCGCCGGTTTGGCGAGCCAGGTCCTCGCGTTTCAGCTCCCACACGGCCACGGCCGCCGCCATGGCCACGTTGAGCGATTCCTTGCGGCCGACCTGCGGGATCTGGATGGTCCCGGCGCACCGTTCGAGCAGGCTGGGCGGGATGCCGGTGGTTTCGGTGCCGAGGAGGAGGGCGAGGCGCTCGTCCGCAGGCGCGGAAGGAAGGCAGAGGGCGCCAGGGACACGTTCAAGCGCAAAACACGGGATCCCCTGGCCTTCGAGGGCACAAAAGACCTCATCGATGGAGACGCAGGAAACAAAGGGGATCCACGCTTGGGCCCCTAAGGCCGTCTTCGCGATCTTGTCGTCCGGCGGCCGGGGCGTATAGCCGGAAAGCCAAATCTTCGTGACGCCAAACGCGTCCGCCATCCGGAACAGGGCCCCCACGTTCTCACGGGAACGGAGGTCGTGGGCGATGAGATGGATCTCGCGGGGCATGGCG
>CAZIMD010000058.1:0-4472 GCA_964540365.1 uncultured Gammaproteobacteria bacterium | reverse complement strand
AAATCCTCCGATTGGGAAACGCTCAACCGGCAAAAGTTCACGGCGACCTGGAAGGAGATCGAAGGGCTGGCAAAACAGGGGAGCGCCGCAGGCCGCAAGCTCGCCGTCATCGAGGCCGACAAGCTCCTGGACCATGCCCTGAAGGGGGTCGGGTTTCCTGGCGAGACCATGGCGGATCGGCTGAAGGTCGCGCAATACCAGCATCCGAAGATCAAGGACGTCTGGACGGCACATAAGTGGCGGAACCAGCTGGTCCACGAGCAGGATTTTCATCTCAGCGAGCGCCAGACGCATGAGGCGCTCCGCGCCTTCGAGGCGGTCCTCCGTTCGCTGCGCGCCCTCGTATGATCCCGTATTTTGGGTTGGACGCCATCCCGCTGTACGGGCCTATCGCCCTCAAGACGTGGGGTACGCTGGTCGCCCTCGGGTTTGGGGTGGGGACCTGGGTCGCCTACCGCCGTGCCCAGGCCCGCAAGCTCGATCCCTCGCACATCCTCTCCCTTGCCGGTTGGATTTTCTTTGCCGCCATGGTCGGGTCACGGGTATTCCATGTCCTCGTGTATGAGCCTGGATACTATGCGCTGCATCCTTGGCAGGCGATCGACCCCCGGCTGCCGGGATACGCCATCACGGGCGGATTTTTGGGTGCCGCAGGCGCGTTCTTCGCGTATGTGAAGCGAAATAAGATCGATTGGTTGGCCTATGCGGATACGCTCGCCTGGGGCCTCCCTTGGGGATGCGGCATCGGCCGCATCGGATGCTTCCTGATCCATGACCATCCGGGGACGCTGTCCCATTCGCTCCTGGCGGTCCGGTATCCCGATGGGGAGGGGCGCCATGATCTGGGGTTGTACCTGTCGCTTGTGGGGTTCGGGACAGGTATCCTGTTCCTCTTGCTTCGCCGGAAACCCCGTCCGCCGGGATTCTGGCTCGCCTGCTTCTTGTCGATCGAAGGGCTTTCACGGATCTTCCTGGACTTCCTGCGCGTGGTCGATGTGCGGTATTTGGGTCTGACCCCGGCCCAGTGGGTGGGGATCGGGTTTTTCGCCTTGGGGGCGGGCTGGATATGGCGGTTACGAACCGTCCGGCCGCAAGAAGGGTCGGACTCTTGACGTTCCTTGCCGCCGCGTGCCGTTCGCCGTACTGTTTGTCGCGTATGACCCAACAAGCCAAGCTTATTTCCGCGATCATCGCCTCGACGGTCCTGATTTTTGGCGGCCTGACGTATCTCCTCATGCGCGCCCCGTCCGACTCGCCGACGCCGAACGGGACGATCGTTTTCGATGATGCCGATGCCATCTCCGTCGGCAAGGCCGACGCGGCCGTCGTCGTGCGCATGTATTCCGATTTCCAGTGCCCCGCCTGCCGCAGCGTCGAGCCGGTCGTGAAGGCGATCCGCACCGAGTTCGCCGATCGTGTCCGCTTCATCTGGAAGGATTTCCCGCTCATGCAGATCCACAAGAACGCTCGTAACGCCGCGAACGCGGCCCGGTGCGCCAACGCCCAGGGCAAGTTCTGGGAATATCACGATCGCCTATTCGACACGCAGGATGCCTGGTCCTCCCTCGGTGATCCGAAGGACCGCTTTGTCCAGTTCGCCCGCGAAACGGGCCTGAATGAAGGGGATTTTACGACCTGCTACAACCGCAGCCAGTTCGATGGGGACGTCATGGACGATGTTGACGAGGGCGAAAAGAACGGTGTCGATTCGACCCCGACCTTCTACGTCAACAACACGGAGGTCCGTCCGCGTTCCGAGGCGGAATGGCGCGTGGTCCTGAATGCGGCGTTGCAGCAGGCTGCGACGGCCCCGTCGCCGAGCCCGACCTCGACAGTCCCGACCACGTCGTCGACCAATTCCACGCTGCCGGTCGCCACGTCCACGCAGCCATAGCCCTTGACGGGCGCGTTGCGACGGGGCGGGGGAGGCCGTACACTGTAGGAACGTAACTTTGCTCTTATTGCTCGTTTTTCTCATCCTCTATGGATCAAGCGCGTTCGTCCGGGTTCTGGGATGGCGGTTCGAAGGTCATGTTCATGATGGGCCTATTCTTGGGAATCGCGGTCTCCTCCACCCTTGGCCTCGGGTTGATCGTCGGTGGCGTCATCGGTGGGGCGGGAAAGGCTGCGACGGTCGCCGTCGCGCCGACGCCTTCGCCGAGCCCAACCCCGTCGCCCACCCCGGCGGGCGGTCCGGTTAAGCCGGTCGGTAACGAGGATCACATCAAGGGCAACAAGGACGCCAAGGTGACCCTCATCGAATACTCCGACTTCGAGTGCCCGTTCTGCAAGCGCTTCGAGCCTTCGGTCAAACAGGCGCTCAAAGATTTCCCCAAGGACGTTCGCCTCATCTATCGTCACTTCCCGTTGCGCTCCCTCCATCCGAGCGCGCAGAAAGCGGCTGAGGCCAGCGAATGTGCAGCCAAGCTCGGGGGTAACGACGCGTTCTGGAAGATGCACGAGAAGCTCATCGCCATGGACCCCATGTCGACCGACCTCATGAAGCAGGCGGCGAAGGACATCGGTCTTGACCAGGGCAAGTTCAACACCTGTCTCGACAATGGCGAGACGGCGGCCCGCGTCAACCAGGACTTCAATGAGGGTGGGGCTGCGGGCGTCGAAGGGACCCCGGCCACCTTCATCAATGGCCAGCTCGTGAGCGGGGCAATCCCGTATGACGGTCCGCAAGGCCTCAAGGAACTCATCCAGCAGGCCGGTGCGTCGAAATAAGGAAAGAACATCCCCACCTCTGCGGAGGTGGGGATTCTTTTGTAGATCAGTCGAAGCGGGCGAGAGGTTTTGGCCAGCGGATATAGTGGACCCCGAATTGCTCTTTGAATCTCGTGAATCCTTTCCAGGAACGTGGGTCCCCAGGAAGGTAGAAGGCATCGAACTCGAGCGTTCGATCGCCGCGTGCCTGCGCGATCCGGAACGCGTCATCCACGAGGCCGAAGGCCGCGGCCGTCTCGCGCCCTTCGGGCGTAATGAAGGAGGTGACGTGGAAGGTCTGCTGGATTTCGGGGATCCAGAGCGTCGCAAAGCCGGCGATGATCGCCCCTCCGCCTATCGGTTCCGCGACCCGCAGCCGGAGCTGGCCCGGGTGGGCCTGTTCCTTGCGTCGCAGTTCCTCGCGGAAGCGTGCGATCAGTCCCTTCGGCTTGCCGCAGCGGGCGAAGGCGGCGAGATACGTGTCGAGGTCCGCATCGCGGATGGCGTGGGCCGTCTGCTTCTTCCAGCGCTTCAGGTGGCGTTTGGCGTGTTCCGACCAATCGAGGTCATAGGGCTCGTCTCCGGGTGGGATCTGCGCGAAGCCGGTCAGGCGGCGGTGTCCGGAAACGGGCCAGCGGATCCATCCTTCCGGAACGTCGGTTCGTCGGATGGGCTGCCAGACGGTGAACCGTGCCCGCGTTTTGGGTGGCCGCTCCGTTGGGGGCGTGTCCCCAAGGAAATGCAGGAAATCGAACCCGGGAAGCGCACGGAGGAAGCCGGGGGCGGCGGCCGTCCCGATCGCACGCGTCCGACGTAGGGGGGAGAACTCCCGTTGCATGAACGGCTGGCAGCTATACATGTGGCGATAGGCGGGAGGAAGGGGATCGCCGACCGTTCCGGCACCCCACGGCCGGAAGAGCGCGACATGGCTTTGCAGGTATTTCCAACGAGCGATCTCACGGCAGGACGTGCCGAAGAGGTCGATGAGGTCCGGCTCCTTGTACGCATTCAGGAGCAGGTATCCCTTTCGAGAGAGGCGCTGGAGGGCTGCCTGGAGAAGGTCCTTGCCTCGCGTCGCTTTGGCGACGGCCGGTCCGATGAACAGATCGAACACGACCAGGTCGAAGGTGCCGCGCAGGTTGGGGACGATCGTTTCCGCATCCCCGAGCAGGATTTCCGGGGTTGGGAATTTCTTCAGGAAGCCGAAGCGGTTCATGAGCCCGACCATCACCGGGTCAATCTCGACGACGGTCAGGTGGGCCTTTGGGAACCGTCGGTAGTACGCGCGAAGGGAAGACCCGATGCCAAGCCCCAAGACGAGAATCTTCCGGACGGATTCCGGGTTCGGGATGCGGCGGACCGCCTTCTTCCACATGGTGTCGAGATAGGGACCCGATTGGCCGCTCCCGCCTACAATGATTTGCCATTCGCCAAGGATCCGTACGCACTCGATGGTGCCGTTTATTGCCGAGGGGATCTTCTCGTGCGCGTAAAACCAGGACATGGGCCAGATGATACAAGATGCGCAGGCAAAAGCCACGGGGATTGACGGGGAAGGGAAATTCTCCCACCCTAGCCAGCGGCACACCCGTCGGTGCGCCAAGGAGGAACCCGCCATGGGATCGGACCTGCATGCCTTGCGCCAGCCGACCGCGCCGATCGAGGAACTCGTCCGCGAGCACGGCCGCGACGCCGTGATCGACGAGATCGGCGAGATGATCTACCACGACATGGCCGAGTGGGCCCTCACGCACGCGATCGCA
>CAZIMD010000057.1:0-4779 GCA_964540365.1 uncultured Gammaproteobacteria bacterium | reverse complement strand
CGGCCGGTCGCCCGTATGTCGCCCTCACGCCGCAAATGGTGTCCGCCGCCGCGCTGACGCAATTCGGCTTCTCCCGCGAGATCCAGACGCCGTCCGGTCGTCGGTACGCGTACGCGATCCCCACGGGCGGGGAGCTCTACCAGCAGTACCAGCGCCTTTGGTATGAGCCGGACGTGACCAAGGTGTTCGAGACGGCCCGCGCCCTTTCCGGCGTGTCCGTCATCGCGATCGCCGTGCCGACGTCGTGGGACCCGTATGAGGTGTTGGAAAAGCGGTTACTGCCACACGCGACATGGCACCTGCAGGTGGATGGGACGGTGGATGTATATGTGGTCGAGGAATAGCGCATGAGACGGCGCACGAAAAAAGAAAAGCCCCCTCAATCGGGTCGAGGGGGAGTGGGGAAGTGCTCGCCGCATTCGTCATGCCATTCGCGTCCCGATCGGTCGCATGAGTGCCAACGGTTGCATGACGAGGAGCTTGCCGATGGTGAGCTTGCCTTGGCGATAGAGCTCCATGGCCGGAGCTTCGAGCCGGCCGTTGAGCGGACTGGCCAGGACCTCCGCTTCGCTCATGCACGTCCTGGTCATGAACTGATCGAGCCACTCGCTGGCATTCTTTGCGAATCGCTGCACCACAGGAAGTTCCTGCCTTTCCCTCGCCACGGCCTGGGCGATGACCTGCTCCTTGGCGCCGCGGAACATCTCTTCCGGATATGAGCGGAACAGTCGAAGCGTGAAGCCCGACTTGTCCTGGTCGGTGAGGACCTTCGCCTGTGCCCGGGCGAGCGTCACGATGGTGAGCGGCTGTCGCAGCTCATCGGCGAGGACAGACGGGAGCCGAAGGCACTCCCCGCGAAATACGGCTCGTGCCTCCTCGTGGGTGATGTGCCCACGAAACCAGTGGTCGCCCTGGAGGGCTTTCCATACCTGCTCGCCTGTGATCTCTTGGGTCGCGTCTTCCATCTTCTGCTCCTTGTCGTGTCCGATCGGACTCGCGCGAACGATGCAGATCCTAGCGCAAACCTCCCATTTTGTCAAGGGTTTCCTCCCTATTCCTTCTTTTCGTTCCCTCTGTTACCTTCTTTTTCATGCCTCATTTCGACTACGACGTCGTCATCGTCGGCGGCAGTTTCGCCGGCCTGACGCTCGCCCGTCACCTGCCCGCTGACCTCCGCGTCCTGCTCGTGGAAGCCAAGCCGGTCTGTGGCGCGACCGTTGAATCCACGGGCCTGATTACCGAGCGCACGCGCCAGGAGCTCGCGACCTTTTTCGAGATCGATCGGTACATCACCAACCCGATGCGTTCGATCTGCGTGTTGGCCCCCGATTTTCAGACCCATTTTTTCGCGCACACGGAAACCCCGTGGATCTACCAGACCGATACCCGCGCTTTCGTGCAGGCCTTGGCGAAGGACGTCGGTCCGCATGTCCAGATCCGCACGAGCACCCTGTTTCACGGGGTTGAGAGCGAGACCGAAACGGCGGAGGGAACGGAAATCGCCCTCACGATCCAGGCGTCCGGCCAGCTGAAAGAGACGATCCGAACCCGCATTCTCGTCGGTGCGGACGGTGGGCGTTCCCGCGTCGCCCAATCCGTTCAGGGATTGTCCCGCAACGAGACCTTCCTCTTTGCCTTTGAGGCCGTGATCTTCGGCGAGGTTTTGCTCGGCGAATGTCCGGAAGAGACCATCTACCACGTCTGGTTCGGTGAATTCTCCCTTGGGTATGGCGGTTGGCTCTCGCCGACAGTCCAAGACGGCCGACCGGCCATCCGCATCGGCCTCGCGAAGGAAATGCGCGACAAGGCGGAAGTCCGGGGGCTGCTCGATCGGTTCATCGAAGAGCTGGAAGCGCGCGGCCACCTCAAGCGGGCAGCCGACACCCAGCCGGCGTATGTCTTCGGCAGCATGATCCCCATTGGCGGGACGTTGCAGCGCATATCGAGCGGGAATGTCCTTCTCATCGGCGATGCGGCTGGGTTCTGCGGCGCGTTTGCGGCCGATGGGATCAAGGGGTCCGTGGTTTCCGGAAAAGAGGCCGCGTCACTCATCGTCCGCCAACGGAAAAGCGGGTCCGCCTTTGGCGAATTGAAATCCCGCATGGAAACCCACGACGGCCTGATCGGCTATTACCGCCGACAGCGACGCTACCGCCTCATTTGGGATCTTATGCGCTCTGACCGCTCGTTTTGGGCCATGTTCCGCGTCATCGAGAAGGAGAGAACGCATTTTTTGGAGCAGTTTTGCGACAGCAAGGACAAGCGACGGAGCTTGGCCTGGGTCGTGTTGAAGTGGCGGCATTTGCCGGCGTTGGCGTGGTATGGGATCTGTCTCCTGCTCGACCTGCCGAAGTGGGTGCGGGCACAGGTGGGGAGGTAAGGGAGCGGCGGGTGTGGTATCATTGTCGTACCTATGATGAAGCGTTCTTTTTCTTTGCGCCGGGACGAATCGTTCCGCGAGCCATGGGAAGATCGATACCGTCCAAAGCCCGCGAGCCCAGCGTCGGGCGACTATTCACAAGAAGGGGAGGTGCGCATGTTTCGCCCAAAAGACCCAAAAGATCAGGACCGTCTCTGGTGGATGGGCGAGCCGAATCCATATTTCGATCCCAAGGAGCCTCTTCCGGAATTTCCAGATGAGCTTCGAGGGATGTGGAGGTACCATCGGCATCCGGAATACCTCGGCTCCGATGACCACAAGTACCACGTTGCGAGCAGGCGTTGGTTCAAGGAGCGCGCCGAGCTTGAGCGGGCCGGGTTCGTGGAGCCTCTGCCTAAACGATCCTCTTTTTCTTATGCGACGCCCGAAGCCGTCCAATGGCAACGGGAGCATTTAGCAAACGATGAGCTTCGTCTCGAGGCCCGAAAAGCCAAGCTGGCCGAGATTCATAATCGATCCATAAAACAAGACGTGGAAATGGTCGCCGCGGATGATGCCCGCAGATATTACGCCCCGAGCGGAGACCTCTCCTGGGATACGGAGACATATTTACGTTCAGGAGGTTCTAAGAGTCCTTACATTTCGGAAATGGAGGTCGAAGACACCTTAAAAGGATTAGAGCGCGATCTTGATGAGATGGCGACGAAAGCGTCTGTTCGGAGGGAGGCCGCAGTCGAAGGGGCAAACAATCCTGGCCATCGTCAGCCTGAGAAGTTTTCTAAATCGAAACGGAAACTATGGGATTGGAACCACGGATACCATGCGTTTGAAGCCATCGGACGCGCCGAGCAGGCTTGGAGAGATGCCCATCCTGGGCAAGACCGTACCGATGAATACTGGGGAATCGAAGATCGCATCCTGCCCGAATGGGGATATGAGTGGAAACCGGATCCGCCCTCCGCTTGGGGGCCGCCTTCATCTGATGGGCAATGGTTCATTCCGGAAAGGCGTCCAGGGGACGATCGCGTCCGTGGCCCCCGTCCCGCTCAGAAACCCATCCGTCTTCAAGATCAGGCCCGCCGTGCCGCCGAAGCCCGCCGCGACCGGCTTTCAGAGGATTTGCGCAAGGAGGAGCTCTAAGCTCCTTTTTGTTTGAGGGATGTTGTCGTATACTGGTTTCATCTATGCACCTTCGTCGTCCCGGCCCCGAAAATTTCGCTTCCAACGCCTCCGGTTCCACTGGTCGCCAGGAGCGTCCACGCCCAAGAACCGCCATCCGTCCAGAATCTCTCGGACCGGTTCAGACGTATCGCGCGTCAGATGCGGAAATCGAGGACCATTTGATGGGTAGGCTCGCTTCTCCTGAGGACGCCATTAACGCTTGGCATGCGAGCCGTCCCGTCTCTACGCCCGCACCCATGCCCTCGGTCAAGAAGTTGCCAACGGCCGCCGACCGCCCACCGTTACCCTGGCGTCCGACCGCTGAAGCGGAGCCGATCTGGTCTTCAGAACGTCCAAAGATGTTTCATTCTGATCCGGATGATTGGCGCCGCCGCGAGCGGGATCGGGCAGCGGATTTTTATCGCAATGATGAGGATTATGGCCGGGCCCACCGTTTCCGCTTTCTTTCGGATGAATTACGACAGCTCGATGAGCTCTCCGGCCGCGTTTCTAGCCGTCGCGCCCAGCGGCAGGAAGGCGTAAGCGATCCTGGGCGACGTGCCCGCGACCTGTCACGGAACGAGCATCGAACCTCTCCTCTATACGCCCCGCAAGCGGAGTATGACCGACGCGTTGACGCGTTGGCGCGACAGAAGCGGATTGAGAAGGATCGCCATTGGGAATCAATACCTCCTGTCGAATCCGCAGAGGTGAGAAACGCTTGGGAAGAAGAGCGCGAAGCGATTGAAGAGCGGTTCAAGCGCGATGAGGACGCGTTAGAATCCGTACCCTTCCTCGCCGACCGCACGCGTGATCTGCAGCAATTGACCAGCTATGATACGGCTCGAGAAGAGGCGCGCACGCGTGGCCGCTATCCCGCCCAAAAGCCCTTCGAGCCGCACCGTGAAGAGCGGCGCACGCACGGACGGTTGCGTGAGGCGATGCTTGATGAAGGGTTCGTGAATGAGGAAGCGTTTCAGGAGAAAATAGCAGCCCAACGGATCGAGAAGGCCTGGCGGAATGGCGACATTCCAGGACTCATTGTTCCTGCGCCTAAGCGCGAACCCCCAATCAGGTTCGACCCAAGCGATTTCGAAGACGAACCCTAGAAAAAAAGAAGCTCCCGCTTCTTTTTTGCGAACCCTTGCGTTTTCTATTCCTAGTGCTAGACTAGGATTCATGTCCGGCCTCTTCACCATCTCCGAACGCCTGCACGCGGGCCTCATCCTGCTCTCCGA
>CAZIMD010000056.1:0-4800 GCA_964540365.1 uncultured Gammaproteobacteria bacterium | reverse complement strand
GACCACTGCGGACTCCGACGCGCGCGGCGGAGACCCGGCTTCTTGCGTTCCTTGGCACGCGGGTCACGCGTGAGGAAGCCAAGCTTCTTGAGGGTGGCGCGGTAATCGGCCTGCTCCTTGAGGAGGGCGCGGGCGATCCCGAGACGGACGGCTTCAGACTGCGCATGCGCGCCGCCGCCTTCCGCCTTGACGCTGACGTCATAGGCCGCTTCCATCGCGACGGCCTTGAGCGGCTCGAGGACGATCCGCTGCATGTCGAACGTCGGGAAATAGTCCTTGAACGCCTTCCCATTGATTTGGATGGTTCCCTTACCCCCACGGACGAGGCGGACACGGGCGATGGCCGTCTTGCGACGCCCGATCGCTTGGATCACGTTCTCTTTCGTCATGGCGACGGTGGCCGGAGCGGCGGCCGGAGCCGCTTCCTCGACTTTCTTCTTCCGCGGAGCGCGGGGGGCGGCGGCCTTTTTCTTGGCCGCTTCCTTGGCCGGCTTTTGTTCGATATCCGTAGGCATATTAGGCTTCGATGATCAAACGCTTCATCCGTTCGTTCTGCGTACGGTTTTTCGGAAGCATGTATTTAACCGCGTGACGAAGCACTTCGCCCGGCTTTTCGACCTGCAGCTTCGCAACCGGGAGCCGCTTGATGCCGCTCGGGCGGTTAGACGAGCGGAAAAGGACTTTCTGGTCCATCTTGTTGCCGCTGTACACGAGCTTCGAGGCATTCACCACCTTCACGATGGCGCCCGTGTCGATGTGGGGCACGTATCCCGGCTGGTCCTTCCCCAACAACATGCGCGCGACTTCGGTGGCGAGGCGGCCGACGATCTGGCCGGCAGCGTCGACGACCACGGTCTTGCGCGTGAAACCGGCGAGGGCCGGCACCTTCTTTTTCCAGGCCATACCTTATTTCACGAGTTGGATCTGGGCCATGTCGGCACCATCTCCCTTACGCGGGCTGAGCTTGACGACGCGGGTGTAGCCCCCCGGACGGGTGGCGTAGCGCGGGCCCAGCTCTTCCAGCACTTTGTTAACCGCCGTTTCGGTCATGACCGTCTTCAGCAATTCGCGACGGGCATGCAGTGACTTGACCTTCCCTTTCGTGATGAGCCGTTCCACCAACGGACGAACCGCCTTCGCCTTCGCGAGCGTCGTGTTCACATGCTCATGCACGATGAGGGACGTGGCCAGGTTCCGCAAAAGGGCCCGGCGAGGGGCGGTCTTCCGGTCCAGCGTTTTTCCGACACGTCGATGTCTCATAATCGAGCACGATCTTAAGCTTATTCAGCCGTGTACGTCAAGTCCTTGAGGACGTTCAGATGGTCTTGGAGGGTCTGCAGGCCTTGGTTGACCGCATCCACCGGGTCCATCGAACCGTCCGTCTCGACGCGCAACGTTAATTTATCGAAGTTGATCTTGTCCCCCACGCGGGTCTCCTCCACCTTGTAGGAGACGTTCAGGATCGGGCTGTAGAGCGCGTCGATCGTCATGACGCCGAGCTCGCTCTTGGTGGTCTTGGCCCGCTCTTCCAGGGACTGGTACCCGCGTCCGGACGACACCCACACCTCCATCTCGAACGAGGCCGAGGCATCGGTGAGCGTCGCGATGGGCTGCTCCGGGTTGACGATCTCGACCAAGGCGTCCTTGGCGAAATCTTGGGCCGTGACGACCCGTTCCCCCTTTACTGCCAAGCGCAGCTTGACCGGCTCTTCCGAGAAGAGCTTGAAGCGCAAGGCCTTCACGTTGAGGATGATCTCGAGGACATCCTCCTTCACGTGGTTGATCGTCGCGAATTCATGGTCCGCCCCCTTGATTTTGACCGCCGTGACCGCCGCCCCAGAAAGGGACGACAGCAAGATGCGGCGCAGGACATTGCCGATCGTGGTACCAAAGCCTTGGACACACGGTTCGACGGTCAGCACGCCCTCATTGGGACGTTCGCCGCGCGTAAAGCGCACTTTTGATGGAAGCATGATGGGCTCCATAAACGCGAAACCTTGCAGGTTGTTAAGGGGATTAACGAGAGTAGAACTCGATGATCAACTTCGGATCAAAGGGTTGCCGCAATTCTTCGCCGGACGGCACGGAGGTGATTTTAGCAGATAAGTCGCTGGCTTGCAGGGAGATCCACGACGGGACCTGTTTTTTGGCCAACTCTTCAGCCGTTTTCTGCCAAAGGCCCTTCCCCTGCTTGTTGCTGCGGATCTTGATGACGTCGCCCGGCTTGACGCGATAGGACGGGATGTTGACCTTGCGGCCGTTGATGTCGAAGTGGGCGTGGCCGACGGCCTGGCGGGCGGCAGCGCGCGTCTTGGCGAAGCCGGCGCGGTAGACCGCGTTGTCGAGGCGCATCTCCAGGAACTGGACGAGCGCTTCTTCGGTGTTCCCCTTGCGCTTGGTGGCTTCCTTGAACAGGTTGCTGAACTGGCGTTCGGCGAGGCCGTAGAGGCGCTTCGCCTTTTGCTTCTCGCGGAGCTGCTTGCCGTAGTCCGTCATGCGGCCATAGCCGTTGGTCGGACCATGGACACCCGGCGGGAAGGGGCGACGAGCGAGGGCGCGCGCGTGGGAGGCCTTGTCGGTGAGGGCCTGGCCTTCGCGGCGGGAGTACTTGGCGGTGAGTTTAAAACGCATAGCGAATGGCGATTACACGCGGCGCGGACGCGGAGCCCGGCACCCATTGTGCGGGACCGGCGTGACATCCTTGATTGAGAGGACGTTGAGGCCATTGGCGTTGAGGGCGCGGATGGCACCTTCACGGCCTTGGCCGACGCCCGAGACGTACACGTTGACGTCCTTGAGGCCGGCATCCTTGGTGCGTTCGATGGCTTCCTTGACGACGACGGAGGCGGCGTACGGGGTGGCCTTTTTCGGACCCTTGAAGCCGACGACCCCGGCGGAACACCAACCGATGGCGTTGCCGTTGTTGTCGGTAATGGTCACGATCGTGTTGTTGAACGTGGCCTGGATGTACACCTTGCCCTGCGTGACTTGGGCGCGCGCCGCCTTTTTCTTGCGGGTGCGCGTCGCGCTGGCTTTAGCCGCCGGCTTCTTGTCAGAAGCGGCAGCGCCGGAACCGGCTGCTTTCTTGGCTTCACTCATAGTCTGAGTCTAGAAATTAAGTCTTCTCGAGCTTGCGCTTGCCGGAACCCATCGTGCGGCGGACGTTGCCGCGGACGGTACGGGAGTTCGTGCTGGTGCGCTGGCCACGGACCGGGAGGCCCTTGATGTGGCGCGACCCACGGTACGAACCGATTTCCTTGAGGCGCTTAATGTTGGCGAGGACTTCACGACGAAGTTCCCCCTCCACACGGATGTTCTTCTCGACCTCTTCACGCAGCTTGTTGGCTTGCGCTTCGGTGAGGTCCTTGACGCGGATCTCCGGGGCGATGCCCGTCTTTTCGATCACGCGCTTGGCGGTCGCGTTCCCGATCCCATAGATATAGGTCAGGGCGACGTCGACACGCTTTTGTTGGGGAAGGCTGACGCCTGCGATACGTGCCATAGAGTTATCCTTGACGTTGCTTATGTTTAGGGCTCTTCGCGCAAATGACGACCACGCGTCCTTTGCGACGGATCACTTGGCAGTCGCGGCAAATCGCCTTGACAGAGGATCGTACTTTCATAATGCGATGGAAGCAGGCCGTTTCAGCAAAACCCAGGCGCTCGGCCAATTTCGAGCGTCGGGATGGCGTGAAGGGCCCCTGTTGTGAATAGAGATCGCCCGGGAACGGGTTTTTGCCGTTTTCCGAGGATTTCCGCAGGAGAAGACTCGTGCGCTGCCGGCAGTCGTCAGGGCTTCCAAAACAGCCTGAAAAACCGCCGTACAAGGCCTATAATCTATAAGTAATCCGCCCCTTTGTCAAATCGTAGGGGCTCAGCTCGACCTGGACCTCGTCGCCAGGGGTCAGACGGATGCGGTTCATGCGCATTTTGCCCGAAAGATGGCACAAGATCTCTTGGCCGTTCTCGAGCTTGACCTTAAAGGAGGTGGCCGGAAGGTTTTCGACGACCTTGCCCTTGAGAATGATAAAATCCTTGTTGGGACCGTTACCGGGCATAGGTAGAAACGTTCATTTCCATGGAGGAAAGTAGTCACTAAGGCTTAGTGAGGGCATTTTCTTCCCTTGCGGGGGAAAAGTCAATGAAGAAAGAGGGGGTTTCTGGGGCTGGCGCCCCAGGGGCCCGCCCTTTTCCGAGCGGGAGGGCCGGTCCCCGGGCGGGGCGCCTCTTTTGCCGGACCCGAACTCGCTGTTTGTTCCTGGGATGGATTGCTCACACAGCGGGTCCGGCAAAAGAGGCACCCCGCCCGGGGACCGACAGGGAAGGAAAGAGGGGGGAATCAAAAAAAATAAGGACTTGGACAGGGTGGCTCATGGGGTCAGGTGCTTCCCTTCCGCCCGTACGAGGGATGCGTGTCGAGCATCAAAAAAGACCCGAAACGGGTCAGGGGGCCGGGTTTGCCTTGGTGAGGACGGCCTTGAGGCGGGGGTGGCCTGCGAGGGGGAGGAAGAGGCGGGCCCAGGCGTCGGGCTTCCAGTCGCGCTGGGTCCAGTGGATCCAGAGGCCGAGGGCACTGGGCTGGCCGTGGCCGGGGTTGCGGGGGTACTTGGTCCAGCCGATGCGGCGGTTGGGGTCGATGACGCCCTCGAAGGCGATGGACCCGTCCTGGTTGAAGACCTTGAGACGGTCACCCTTCTCCAGAACATGGTGGTAATCGCGGGGATCACCGCCGCCCTTCTGGTCGGGATCGAGGATCCAGATGGCGCCTTCGGTGCCGGTTTCGAGGAAGATGTCGAGCTG
>CAZIMD010000055.1:0-4887 GCA_964540365.1 uncultured Gammaproteobacteria bacterium | reverse complement strand
CGGTCATAGCCGCTTCGATAGATCGTCCAGGTGTGCGGCGCGATGGAGACGGTCCCGCCCTCGTCGAGCTCGACCATGACGGACGGTTCGGGAACGGGATCTTCCTTGCCGTCCTCCTTGTTCTGGCCCGCCTCGTCTTTTTCCGCGTTCGCAAACCCTATGACGACACCGAGGCTCCCGTTGACGAATCGGCCGCCCTGGTCATTCGCGAGGCACATGACACGCGCCCCTTTCTTGAGGCGAAGTTCCGACGGGGCGGGCGCGTCACGCTCCGGGAATTCGCCCGTGAACGTTCCCCGAAACGTCTCCGGGCCGCCACGGAGCTGGCTCAAGCGCGTCTCGTTCACTTCATCTGCCAACGCGTTCACCGACGTCAGCACGATCGCGTCTTTTTGCGGAGAGGTCCGGGCGCGCGCGTTGAGCTTCGTCAGGTCGGCTTCAGTGATCGTCTTGTTTCGCACCGCGTTCAAGAACGCGATGAACGTCGGATCGGATTGGCGGTAGACCTTTTCGAGCTCGACAAAAGCGACGTCTCCCGCCGCGAGCAGCTCCCTCATGACATGGGAGGCGAAGAAGTACGGGGAATCATACAGCTGGGAAAAGGCTTCGCGCTCGGCGGAAGCGATGACCGGCGGGAGCTGGTATAAATCCCCGATCGCGACGACCCGCAATCCCCCAAACGGGCTGCCGCTCTTGCGGATCGCACGCAGGAACTGGTCCATGCAATCCACAAGATCGGCCCGGACCATCGAGATCTCGTCGATGATGAGCAGGTCCGCCTTTCGGTAGATGGCGGGCTCGATGGCGAGACCCCCTTTTTTTCGCGCCTCCTTGACCGTGATCCCTGGCGAGAAGCGGAAGAAGCGGTGGATCGTCTCCCCGTCGACATTCAAGGCGGCGACCCCCGTCGGCGCTAGGACCGGAACGATCAGGCTCGTCGTTTCACGAAAATGCTTCAGGAGCGTACTTTTGCCCGTTCCGGCGCGACCCGTGATGAACGTAAACGGGCCGCCTTCCTGCATCAGGCGTCGGGCTTCCGTGAATTGGGCTGTATGGGAAAGCGGCATGCGGGAAAAGGTAGCAGTCGGTGGATGCTTTGTCAGGGAAGGTGATCGGTCTCGCGCCCCGGAGTCCTCACGCTCAAAAAAATCACCCGATCCTAGAGGAAGGTGACGTGGTAGCCGTCGGCGTCCTTGCCGAAGAGGAGTTCGCCGGCGAAGTCGAAGGGGGCGTCCGGAGCGGCGTCGAGCTTGGCGCGGACGTTGGCTGCGAAGGCGTCGTAGAGCTGCCGAACGGCGTCCACATCGAGCCACGCCATGAGCGGATGGGCCATTGGCGTCTCCCAGTCGGGGAAGCCCTGAGCGGGCAGGAACGTGTCCTCGGAAGGGGGATCCACCGGAAGGAGCCGCTCGTTCAGGCGATACATTTCGGGCGTCGGAGACGCTCCGTTGACCCGCAGCAGGTACGGGAGCTCCAGCCAGGCGGTCGCCAGCAGCCGCGGGGCGTTCTCGAGAACGTCTTGGATTTCGCGCTCCTGTATCCGCGTCAGCTCGGCCGGATCGATCTCCGCCATCAGCTCGCTTCGGCGCTTGCCGGCGGCGGACGCGGTCCAGCTCGCCAGGTCTTCCATCTGCGTTCGGAGCTCGGGAGGAAGCCGGTCCCAATCGGAACCCGCCTTCTCCCGCTCGAAATCGGCCGTGGCCTGCTCCGGCGATCCCTGGACGACGATCGAATCCTCGGCGTCCAATGCGGCGAAGCGAGCGGCACGCGTCGCACGGGCCAGGCGCTCGAGCAGGTCCCTGGGAACGAGTTCGGCGAGAGCGGCGATCTCCTCGGGAATGCGGGCGCGCCTCTCGCGCTTCGCGAGGAGGGCTTGAGCTTGGTTCGGGTTGATGGGGCCGATGGGCCTGGTGAGCATGGGATCCTCCTTGTGGCAGACGTACGAAGTGGGAAGGACCGAAAAAACGTAGCAGAAAACAGCTCTTTCGTCAATCCCTTTATACGTACGGCCGGCGCCCACGATAGCCCTATAGAGAAATTACCCAGACGAATTTGAAGACTCGGCATGTCGCTTTGATTCGCCCCCACCCCGACTGATGGTCCGCATCGTCGCAAGAATTCTTTTGTGTTAAGGTCGTATATATGAACATCGTCGAATGGCAAACCAGCGAAACCGGCCAAATCCCCCCTCCCGAGGTCTATTGCCCTACCCCGGAACATGTCAGAAGCCGCGTCGAAGAGCTCGCAAGGACCCTGTTAGCGAACGGCTGGGCGCCAGAGACCATGCAACACGTGAATAACGCGTGCCTGAAGCTGCTGCTTTCCCGATTTGATCGGAATGATGGGGCTTGGAGGGACGTGGAGGGCTGCTGGTTTCAGTGGAAGCTCAGCAAGACGGGCCATGATGTCTTCATCCAGATCGGTGACCGAGGCACGACCGTCCTCGTTTCCCCTACGGTGGACACGGGGACACTTCCGAGGGACATCATCGACCTCGGCCTGGAACCCGAGGAAAAACGCTTCCGCGATGGGCTCATGGAATTGGAAGGGGTCACCCTTACCTCATTGGAATATTCGTCAGGGGAATGCATGGCCGGAGGTGCACCATGCGAGGACGAACCCGAGAAACCACCCTTAAGCTCCATGCAATTCCGTTATGGGATGAAGGTGTATGGGGTATATGTTCATTTCTGCGTCTTGCGAGAGGCGCCCCCTAAATCCCAGCGGCAGGAAACGCCCGCACGTTGATTCGATGGGCTAAAGCAGCCATCAGGGGCCATTCTGCTATACTCACCCCATGAAGAAGCCCGCATTGAGACCGCCGGCCCATCGGACCCCGAATGACCTGCAAACCGCTCTCGCCTCTTCCCCACCGGCCCTCGCAGCCTGGAAGACCCTCACCCCGCTCGCCCGCAGCGAGTGGATCTGTTGGGTCATTTCGGTGAAGAAAGCGGAAACGCGGGCGCACCACCTCCGCCGCCTCTGCGCGGAGCTGGTCGAGGGGAAACGGCGGCCCTGCTGCTTTCCGGGGTGCCCGCATCGATGAACGCGCACAAGCCCCGCGATGCCGAATCGTCTAAACGAGCCATCCCTCCGATAAACCCAGGCATTCCGCCTTCATCATATGACCTCCCCCATCGTCAAATACGCCGTCCTCAATGCCCTTGGCACCGCCGCCTACGTCAGCCTGGTCGCGAGCTTCTTCTTTTACGCCGAAACCCTTTTTGGAAACGGCACGAAGGAGACTGTCTTCATCCCCATCGCGATGCTGCTCCTGTTCTTGGTTTCCGCGACCGTGACGGGGTCGCTTGTCTTAGGACGCCCCATTCTCTGGTATCTCGACGGAAAGAAAAAGGAAGCGGTCCAGCTGCTGCTTGCGACCGTCGGCGGATTGGCGATCCTGATGATCCTGGCGTTTTGTGCGCTGGTGATTGCCGGGAGATAGCTTCCCGAAGGGAATGGTTTTTTCATGTCCCGCTTGCCGACCTCGGAACCCCATGATAGGAACCGAAGACAAAGCGAGGCCACGAAAAAATGACTCCTTCGACAAACAACCCTCCCGCCTTCCTCGATACGCTTCACGGGGCGCAGGAGATTGTCGCCCTCTCGACCTCGCCCATCGAATAGGCAAACGAACGAATCCCCTCCGCGCCGCTCTCCTAAAATTCCTGCGACCGCAAATGGACGCGTTCGCGCCGGGCCTGCGTACATATACCCTGTACGTCCCCTCTCGTGATGAAGGGGTGAGCTGGTGGCTGGAGGCCGCTTTTCAAGCCGCACGTCACGATCACCTGTCCCGCAACGAGGCCTCAAGCCTTCTCCGCGCACACGCGACGGCCAGATCGATCCGCATCTTCGAGACAAGCCCCCTCGCCTGCGCACTGCCCACGCTCGTGACGGATCCGCGTGACCACCGGATCCGCGCGTTCCTCGTCCAGCGAGCCGATGGGCCCGGCGCTGCTATGCGCGCCCTCCCGCTCGACGTTCCTTCACTGGAGCGTTGGCGGACAAGCATCTTCATCCCTCTGGAAAACGGTGCCCTCAAACGCACACCGGTCCCGTGCCCCTTCTGAGACCGTAAACGCCAAATATGGGCGTTTTTTTAATAGCTTTCGGATCCCCCCTGGCAAAAAGCCTTGCCCGCTCCCCACGAACGCGGCATACTCCCTTCTGTCCCTTACACCCCCAACATCCATGACGACGGTCCCTTGGCGTGCCAAGGGGTTGGGCCGCCGTCCGCCCTTCGGGCAGGATGGGTTCTGCGACAGTGGAACCCCGGCATCCCCCGTAACCATGGGAAACGGAAGGCGAATCGCCTCCGAAGCGATCGGGCCCAGGCCCGATAAGGAAGGTGGCACCACGGGAACCCGTCCCGTCCTTTCAAGACACGTTTGTTTGTGTTTTGGGACGGGCTTTTTCTTTTCTTCCTATGACCCCCACCATCCTCACCGGCGACCGGCCCACTGGCCGCCTCCATCTCGGGCACTACGTCGGCTCGATCCAGAACCGCCTCCGCCTCCAAGAAGAATACGGCAGCGCGTACTACATGATCGCGGACGTGCAAGCCCTCACCGACAACGCCGAGCACCCCGAAAAGGTCCGCGCGAACGTGCTTGAGGTCGCCATGGACAACCTCGCGGTCGGGCTCGATCCCGAGAAGACGACCTTTTTCATCCAATCGCAAGTCCCGGAAATCGCGGAACTCACGGTCCTCTTCCTCAACCTCGTGACGCTCGCCCGGTTACGCCGTAACCCGACGGTCAAGAACGAGATGCAACAGAAGGGCTTCGGCGAAGACGTCCCTGCCGGGTTCCTCGCCTATCCCGTGAGCCAAGCGGCCGACATCCTTGCCTTCAAGGCCAACCTGATCCCCGTGGGCGACGACCA
>CAZIMD010000054.1:1981-5091 GCA_964540365.1 uncultured Gammaproteobacteria bacterium | reverse complement strand
GTTCATCACCATGCGCGTGAAGCGGGTGGGGACGATCTTCTCGCCGATCTTCGCCACGAGGGCCTCGATCAGCTTCTCGACCACCTGCTCCTCGTCCTTGATGAAGGCCTGCTTGGTGAGGCAGACGTCACTGTACCACTTGTTGAGCTTGCCTTCGACGATCTTCTGCTTGATCTCTTCCGGCTTCTTGTCGTCTGCCAGCTCAGCCAAGAATTCGTTGCGCTTCTTCTCAACCTCTTCGGCCGGGATCGTGTCTGGGCTCACGTACTGCGGGTCGCAGGCAGCGACCTGGAGGGCAAGGTCGTTGGCCAGGGCGCGGAACTCCTCGTTGCGGGCCACGAAGTCGGTCTCACAGGCGAGCTCGAGCATGGCCGCGAGCTTGCCGTTGTGGTGGACGTAGGTGACGATGAGGCCTTCGGAGGCGGTCCGTTCGGCCTGCTTCTTGGCGGCCTTGATGGCGCCGCGCTTCTTGAGCACGTCGATGGCGGCCTCGAGGTTGCCGTTCGCCTCTTCCAAGGCAACCTTGCAGTCCATCATGCCGGCGCCCGTGCGGGCACGCAGGTCAGCGACCAGTTGGGCGGTAATCATAGGGGAAAAACAAAGGGAGAAAAATGAGCGGACCGAAGGCGCTTAGGCCTTCGGGGCGGCCGGCTGGACGAGGGACGTCCCCAGGCGGGCGCGGGCGCGTTCCCATTCGTCATGGCCTTCCTTGATGGCGGCCGAGAAGGCCTGGGCGATGAGCTCGATGGTCTTGACGGCGTCGTCGTTGCCCGGGACCGGGTAGTCGACCTGCGTCGGGTTGACGTTCGAGTCGCAGAGGGCGATCACCTTCACGCCGCGGCGGGCCGCTTCGGCGAGAGCCGTCTTGTCCTTGCGGATGTCGAAGATGATGACCGCGTCCGGGATGCGGGCCATGTCCTGGATCCCGCCGACGCTCTGGTCCATGAGCTTGATCTGCTCGCTGATCTTGAGCTGCTCGAACTTGGTGTACTTGGCGAGCTCGCCCTTTTCCTGCTTGCGCTTGAGGTCCTTGAAGCGGCGGACGGTCTGGGCGATGCTCGAGAAGTTGGTGAGCGTGCCCCCGAGCCAGCGGTTGTGGACGTACGGCATCGAGCATGCCTGGGCGGCCTGTTCGACGAGCGCGGACGCCTGCTTCTTGGTGCCGACGAAGAGGATCACTCCCCCGCGGGCGGCGGTCTTCTTCGCGAAGGCGGTCGCCTCATCGAGGGCCGCCTGCGTCGCTTCGAGGTTCAAAATGTGGACCCCGTTGCGTTCACCAAAAATGTATTTCTTCATGCGCGGGTGCCATTTCGAGGCCTGGTGGCCAAAATGGGCGCCCGCCTTCAACAAGTCCACCAACGAAGGCGTGTGTGCCATATGGATTCCCTTTTTTCTCGACGTTTTCCCCTTCCTTGCCTCGGGACCCGAGGAAAAGGGCGGAAAGGGAGCAAAATGCCTAGGAAACGCAAATGATGAATAGGTGGGGCGATTATAGCGAAAGACGCTAAAATTGGCATGGGACGGCAAAAAAAATAAGAGCGGCGGCCCCGATGAGGATCGGGGCCGCCGCGCGGTCAGGGAGACGTGGGCGACGCGTAGAGCTCGAAGATCCCCTCGACACCCTGGATGGGGTGAAGGCTGGCCTGGCGCGAAGGGCTCCCGCTCCGCAGCTGGGCGAGCTCTGCCGGCGTCAGCTCCCGCGGGGCGAGGACCCGGTATGTGAGGGGATACCCCTCCGAAACGACCTCACGGACCTCGCAGCCAGGATGGCCGATGGCGACGAGCGCGCGGAAGAGCGCATACCCGCCCTCGTCCGGAACGAAGGGCACCGGCGGAAGGATGTCGCAAAAGGGCGTGGTCTCCACCGTGTGGAGGAGACAGACCCGCACCCGGTCGGCAGCGACCGGCCGCATCAGGTTGACGACGAGCGGGATGCGGATCCCGAAGCGGCCGGAGTCGCCGACCGTGACGTCGGCGAACGCCGTACCGAGCCACGTCCGCTCCGCCGCAGAGAGGTCGCGCCAGGAGCACACGATGAGGCTCGCATCGCGACAGGCGACCGCGCTCACTGCGGGCCGACCGCGGGGCGAGACCTCCGCCATGGCCTCGGCGAGGTCGGCGGCGAAGGCCTCCGGATCCCGGGCCGACATGTTGTTGGGGATGCAGACGATCGGGAGGTAGCCGAGCCGGCGACCCTCGGTCTTCAGGACGGCATCGACGGAGACAGCTTGGTTCATGGGGACCTTTCTGCCCTTCGGTCATGAAGGGTCTTTTTCTCGGGAACGGAACGGAATGGAATGAGCGGAAATGACAAGAAATACTACCATAAAACATCGCTTCCGTCAAGGGTATGGCTCATTTTTCCGCAAGAAATATAGAAAAAACCGCCATTCGGCGGGAGGGACATCTACGGAATCGCATCGAATATCATCCGTCTCGAAAAAGAAGACCGCCCAGGGGAGGCGGCTGTGCCACAGGACGCGGCGGCGGGAAGGATCAGGCGGGCTCGAGGTAGGCGAGGAGCTGTTTCTGCTGCTCCGGAGTGGCGTGGTCGTTGTAGACGGCGGTGACGATCCGGTCGAGGACGGACGACCCCGTGGGAAACCGCACGGCGACGCGCATCCAGCAGGCGGCTCCGTGCCCATAGCACGCATCCGGGCCCCCCAGGGTGGGCTCGACCGCGACACAGACGCGCTCGATCGCATCCCGGCAAGGAACGATGCGGGCAAGAAGATTCACGAGCCCGATCTTACCATCCCTGGAATCCCAGCGCTCCGGCTTGACACGGTAGGCGCGGCGTGCAGGCTGCGGCGCGGTTTCGCCCACCGGCACCAGGAAGGTGAGGTTGAAGGTGGTGGGGTCTTCCACACCCTCGCGCCAGTGCCGGCGGATCCAGTCCTGCTGGGCCTCCGTGACCTGGGACTCGGCGACGAGGATGGTCCACCCGTCGCCGTTGGGCGACCGCGTGAGGTTGGTGGCCTGGGGCAGGCTTCCTCCAGTGAGGAATTCGATCGGGCGGCGGGACCTGGCCCGATCGACCAGGGCGTACGCCTCGTTGAGGCGGTGAGCGTCGAGCGGCTCGTCGTGGCACCAGTTGACGGCGACGACGA
>CAZIMD010000054.1:0-1881 GCA_964540365.1 uncultured Gammaproteobacteria bacterium | reverse complement strand
CACCGCCTTGATCCGCCGCACCCCGGCCGACACCGCCTCCTCCTTCACGATCTTGAACCCGCCCAATTCCCCTGTTCTCGTGACATGCGGCCCTCCGCACACCTCGCTCGAGAAATCCCCCACGAAATAGACGTTAATCTTCCCGCCGAGCTGGGCATACTTGTCGGTGAAGATGCCGATGGCGCCGCGGGCTTTCGCTTCCGCCTCGGTCATGGTCTCGGCGTGGACGGGCAGGTCGCGGGCGATGACGTCGTTGACGATCCGTTCGACCTCGCGCAGCTCCTCATCGGTGAGCTTTTGCGGGTGCGGGAAGTCAAAACGCAGACGTTCGGCCGTGATGTTGGAGCCGCGCTGCTCGACGTGCGTGCCGAGGACCTGGCGAAGCGCCTGCTGGAGAAGATGGGTCGCGGTATGCAAGCGCGTGGATTCGACGGAATGGTCGGCCAATCCCCCCTTGAACGAGCCGGCGGAGGCGCGGGAGAGGTCTTGATGCTTCTTGAATTCGGCCTGGAAGGCGGCACGGTCGACGGCCTGGCCGCGTTCGCGGAGCAATTCCTCGGTCAATTCCAAGGGGAAGCCGTAGGTCGAAAACAGCTGGAAGGCCTGTTCCCCGTTGAGCGGCTCTTTTGCGAGCATCTTCTCGAGTTCGCGGAGGCCCTTTTCGAGGGTCCTGCCGAACTTCTCCTCTTCTTTTTGGGATTCTTGCAACACACGCTCGCGGTTAGCCTCAAGCTCGGGATAGGCGGAGCCGTATTGGGCGATGATGAGGGCGGTGAGTTCGGGCAAGAACGGGCCTGCGATCCCCAACCGCTTCCCTTCCCGCATGGCGCGGCGCAGCAGGCGGCGGACGATGTAACCTTGCCCGACGTTGGACGGGGCGACGCCACGGGCATCCCCCATCACGAAGGTTGCGGCACGGAGATGCTCGGCGATGATGCGGAACGGGCGGGCGGCGGCAGGATCGTCCGGACGATACGCCTGGCCGGAACGCTTCGCGATCGCCTCGATCAACGGCAAAAAGGCATCCGTTTCAAAAACGGTCTGCTTCCCCTGCATGATCGCGGCCATGCGTTCGAGGCCCATGCCCGTGTCGACGTTCTTCTGCGCGAGCGACGCAAACGAGCCGTCCGCCCGCTTATCGAACTGCATGAAGACGTTGTTCCAGATCTCGACGAACCGTCCGCAGTCGCAGTTGGGGTGGCAGACGGGACCGAACGCGGTGTCGTGGGCGGTACCGGTATCGTAAAAAATTTCGGTGTCAGGACCGCAGGGACCGGTTTGGCCGGCGGGACCCCACCAGTTCTTCTTTTTGGGGTAGGCGTAGATCCTGGGACCGGCTTCGGTACGCGTGGGCTCGTCCTGATCGGCGACGCCCAAATCCGCCATGACGCCAAGGCTCGCGAACTGGGTACGCCACAGGTCGATGGATTCCTGGTCGCGCGGGGCGTCGGCATCACCTTCAAAAACGGTGACGTAGATGCGCTTTGGATCGAGCTTGAGGCCGGACGCGCCCGTCAAGAACTCGAAGGACCAGGCGATGGATTCGGCCTTGAAATAATCCCCGAGGGACCAGTTGCCCAGCATCTCGAAAAAGGTGAGGTGGCGGTTGTCGCCGACCTCTTCGATATCGTCGGTACGGAGGCATTTTTGACTGCTGGCGAGGCGCGTACCCATCGGGTGCGGTTGGCCGAGGAGATAGGGCACGAGCGGATGCATGCCGGCGGTCGTGAAGAGGACCGTGGGATCGTTTTCCGGCAGCAAAGACGCGGACGGCAAGATCGCGTGGCCCTTGGCACGGAAGAAATCGAGGAAGGTCTGGCGTAGGCGGGAGAGCTCCATATGCGCAAAGAATAGCCGAAATGAGCGAAAAAAATCAAGGGA
>CAZIMD010000053.1:0-5128 GCA_964540365.1 uncultured Gammaproteobacteria bacterium | reverse complement strand
GTGTTCGGTGGCATCGAGGTCTGGGCCAACCCGCCCCGCTTGGGCGGAGCACGCCTTTCCGTCGATCGGACGAAGGAGCGGGAACGGAAGGAACCTGTGACGCCCCCGCCCAGGGTCGCGGCGGCAACCCCCTGGCCTGACGCGCATGCGCCCACGCAGGATCCCCTGAAGCGGTACCACTTCCTGGTGCAGCCCGCGTTCGGGACGGGACCCGGAAGGCCGTTCACGATCGCGATCAACCAGCGGACAGGCCGCATCGACTGGATGTTCACCGACCGGTTCGCCTTCGCCAAGGAACACCGGAGCGCCGGCTTGATCGGCGTCGCCCTTCTCTCGCTCCCGCTCGCCCCGCCGCTGTACATGGTCAACCGGTACTACCGGTTCAAGGAAGAACGCGCCTGGGGCATGTCGCGACACGCCAAGGCGATCCTCGACGGCCTCCGCGACGAGCTGACCGCGGAGGAGTGCGGCGAGCTGGAGCGCGCCTTCCGGCTGGAATGGGAGCAAGGCGGCCGGACCGACGAGGCCGCCCCCACCTACTGGGAGGCCTATGCCCGCCTCTCCACGCTCCGACAGCAGTACACCGACATCCGCGACTGGCACGAGGAGGACGCCGTCCGGGTCCGCAGCTATACCTGGATCGACGCGGAAGGGAATCCCGTGGCCCACGGCCGGGAGGTCGGGTCGACCGGCACCTGCTCCGTTTCCTTCGGCCGCTCCCACTTCCAGGGGGAAGAAGCCCGGGACCTCATCGCCCGCTTCGCGGAGCGGCACCACCGCGCGCCGGAACCGAATGACGGCTGAATCTCGATTAGATCGAGATTTTTTTCTTGCCGAAAAGTCAGCGATGAAAAAAAGCCCGGAGAGGCTAGTTGAGGTCACACACTCGCGCCTCGAAGGCGGCAAGGGTCACGCTCCTGGGGAGCGGGGGCAGAGCCTGGGGCTGTGACGGGAGCGGGGGCGGGGAGAGGCAGGCGCGGAGCAGCTTGATGTGCGCTTCGACGCAGGCGAGCTGCAGCACGAACAGTCCCGTCCGCAGCCTGTTCTCGTCGAAGAACGGCGGGCGGGTCCCCTTCTGGATCGCCGAACGCGCCGCGATGTACTCGGCCAGGAGGGCGTTGTACGCCTGGGCAGATCGGTACACACGGAAAGCCTCCACCAGCCGCAGGGTTTCCTGGTCGCGATAGAGGAACGGCGTTCCATATTCAGCCGCCTGAAAGAGGCGGAGGTAATATAGCGCGCTCGGAAAGAGCCAGCGGCCGCAGAGGAGCGCCGTGACCATCGTCGCCAGGCAACCGATGAGGCGAGCCATCGGAGGCACCTCCGACGAGCAGAGTTGATACACGGCGAGGAGGATGAAGATCGGGTAGAAACAAATCCCCATCCAGAGCGCCACCCGTACCCGTCCGACGAGCTTGGCAGCTTTTCGAGGAAGCGTCGTCGCCCCCCGCTCCAGATCGATCGGCTCGGGAAGGGACGGAAGGGCATCTGCCATAGGCTCTCTCCTTTTCTTCGCATTCAATGGAGGACGCATCGAACCATTTCGATGATGACGCATACTAGCGGATACCGACCAGACCGTCAAGGGCATCACCCTATATTTTCCCTTCAATCAACAAAATTTCCCCTATCACGGGGAAATTTCCGGTTCAGGCACCTCCCACGTCACGCGCCGCCGCTCCCCTTCCCCCGGTTCGATCGTGAGCCACTGCACCCGATCGGCGCGCTCCGTCAGCCAATACGGGATCCGCTCCGGCCACTCGATCAGGATGACGGTCCCGGGCATCTCAAGCTCCTCATCGAGGTTCAGGGCCAGCATCTCGCCCTCGGTTTCAAGCCGATAGGCGTCCACGTGCACGAGGCGCCGGAGCGCGGGATGGGCAAGCGCATAGGTTCGCGTGAGCGCAAAGGTCGGGCTCCTGACGGGTTCCTTCACGCCGAGGGCGGCCGCAAGCATCTGGGCGAAGGTCGTCTTGCCGGCCCCAAGCGGCCCGGAGAGCGCAAGGATGGAGCCGGGACGCAACCGGGCGATCATCGCCGGGAGATGCGTCTCCCAATCGGATCGCGTTTGCAGATCAAAAACGGATTGCATAGGAAGCGCTAAAACCCGAGTTCCGGGTCAATATCGAGCGTGAGCGGATCGCTGGGTTCGCCACGCGACGCGCGCCAAGCGCCGGCGGCCGCGATCATCGCCGCGTTATCGGTCACGTACGCGCGATCGGACGGGAGGAACGCCATGCCAGGAAAACGCGTTTCGAGTATCCTCTGCATTTCCTGACGCAGATGCGCATTTGCGGAGACGCCGCCGACCAGCACAAGACCGCGGACGTCCGTCCGCTCGAGCGCTTGCGCCGTCTTCCCAACGAGGAGGTCAACGATCGCCGCTTGGATTTCGGCGGCCAGGTCTGCTCGCGCGGACACGTCTTGGAACGCCTCCGGATTCCGCTCCCACAGCTGGCGAACGGCGGTCTTCAGTCCGCTGAAGCTGAAATCAAGGGTGTCCGCGCCCAACATCGGACGCGGAAGCGAAAACACGCCAGCCCGCCCCTGTTCAGCGAGCCGCGCGATCTGCGGCCCGCCGGGGTACGGGAGCCCCATCAGCTTCGCCGTCTTATCGAACGCCTCGCCGGCGGCGTCGTCACGCGAGCCCCCGATCTGCTCATACACCCCAAAATCCTTCAGGACGACGAGTTCGGAATGGCCGCCCGAAACAGAGAGCGCAAGAAGCGGAAAACGCCAAGCCGAGCGGTTTTGCGCGTTCAACCAAGCGGACGCGAGATGCCCCTCAAGATGGTTCACGCCATACAATGGCTTTCCGGACAGGATGGCGAGCATTTTCGCCGCCTCCAAGCCGACGAGGAGCGCCATCGAGAGCCCCGGGCCGCGCGTGACGGCGATCGCATCGAAGGACTCCTGCCAGGCATCGCCCAGCGCCTCACTCAACAGATGGACCGTCTCCAGCACGTGGGCGCGGGCAGCCACTTCCGGGACGACCCCGCCATAGGCCTGGTGGATGGGGATCTGGGAGCTGACCAGGTTCCGCTCGACCGTCACCGCTTCCCCATCGACATGCAAAAGCGCGACGGCCGTCTCGTCGCAGCTGGTCTCGATACCGAGGATACGGAGGGGGGCGGGCATAGGATCGATGCTATGGTACGGATATTCGGCGCCGTTGCAATAGGAGGGAGGAGGCATCCCGTGTATCATGGGCGTACTCACCCCCCCCTCCCTATGTGGATCCTCTACGGCATCCTGGCCGGACTGACGGCCGCCCTCATGACGATTTGCGCGAAGATCGGCTTGAAAAACGTTGATTCGACCCTGGCGACGACGGTACGCGCCCTTATGATGGCCGGTTTTATGGTGTGCGCGAGCCTCGTCACGAAGAAGTTCGCCCTCCTCCACACGTTCGATGGCCGCGCTTGGCGCTGGATCGCGTTGGCGGGAGCGCTTGGGGCCTTGTCATGGCTGTTTTACTTTCTCGGCTTGCAACAGACGAGCGCCTCCAAACTCGCCGCCCTGGATCGCCTGAGCCTGCCGTTTATCATCCTCTTTTCCGTCTTGCTGCTGAATGAAAAACTCAGCTGGCCGCTCGCCGCCGGCGGCGTCCTCGTCACGATCGGAGCGATCCTGATCGCGCGCGCGTGAGCATATGGGACCCGTCGTCACCCCTCGCATCCGGAAATGCGCCATCGGCATCCTGCTGTCCGTCGCCTGGCTCGGGGCGGTCTGGTCCGTGAAGACGGCAGACGCGCCACATGCGAATGACGCGCAGGCGACCTCGGAGATCACCGAGATTCCCGCTTCCCTTGTCGAGACCTCGTTCTCGACGCGTTCGGAGGCGCTCGTGGCGAGCGGAACGCGGATCTTGCTGGTGCCGCACCATCTTGTCGCGGCGCAGCAGATCGCGTCGCTCCTCAGTTCGACTCCCGCGCCAACGCGCGTCCTCCTGCTTTCGCCAGACCATTTTTCTCGTGGGGAGCGCGCCATCTCTTTCCCGAAACAGGGGTTTTCCTGGAAAGGCCGCCCCATCCCGACGGATCCCTCGTTGCAGCGCACCCTCGAACAGGCGCTCCAAGCAAACGCACGGCAAAGTGACGCCGTCTTTATGCGCGAGCACGGCGTGCGCGGCCTCCTCCCCTTCCTGACGACCGCCTGGCCAAACGCGCAGATCATTCCACTGACCGTCCGGAACGATGCCCCGGCACAAGCTCTCCTGGACCTGGCCAGCGCCATCGAGACCCACGCGATGGACGATAAAACCATCGTCGTCATCACGATTGATTTCTCGCACGATCTCCCGAACTATGTGGCTGACCTCCACGACCTCCTTGCGGAAGACGCGTTGCGCGCGACGGACGTGCATGCCACCGACCTGGTGGAAATCGACAGCCGTCCCCTCTTTCGCGTCTTGAACACGCTCGCGGCCTCCCCGAATCGCCCGCCACTTGGAAACGTTCGCATCCACGCCCACACCAATGCCCTACGCCTGATGAAGGCAGAGACGACGGAACTGGGAACAAGCCATTTTTTGGCTAGTTACAGCCAAGGGATCGCTCCCCAACGAAGATGGACCACGACGCTTATTCATGATGAACACAAGCCCGTCACCAGCAAAGAAGACCGTTTTTACGCGGGATTCGATCGCCTCACGACCTCGACCATTCCCTTTCCCACCGCGTTCGTCCGCATCGAGCAGGCGACAAGCACGCGGTGGCAGGTCCTTCCCCTGAAACAGGTCGGGACTGGGTGGCTTCCGCTCAATGACCGTGAGCGAGCCGCCCTCCCCCAAGCGACCGTCACCCGTTGGATCGACTGGGCAAAAACCCATCTGACGAAGTGAGTCAAACGTGATACACTTCGTCGGTATGAACGAACCTTCTTCCGTTCCCACCACGACGGCACCGGTCCCCCCGGCACCGACTCCTGCCCCAGACACGTCTGCAGGCCATCCCCGAACAAAAAACGCGCTCTTCATCGGCCTGGCTATCGTGCTAGGCCTGGTGATCGTGCTATTGGCATATGTCGTTTTACGGAAAGACGCCCCCGTCCAACCGTCGCCGATTCCTTCTGCCCCGCCGACCTCGACGCAAGCGGCGGTACCAACCATCGTCAACGGGGAAGACGC
>CAZIMD010000052.1:0-5248 GCA_964540365.1 uncultured Gammaproteobacteria bacterium | reverse complement strand
TTGGCGTTTTCGTGTCCCGCCAAGGAATTGAAGGCGGAACGGCTGGTAGGCTGGATGGCCGAAACGCCGCGCGGCGAAGGGAAACTGACCTTTGCCGTGAGCTTCGCCGGGGACGGGATCCCCGACAAGCACCGCTTCCCTCTCGAAACGAAACGGCTCCTGAAGGAATCGACACATCGCTCGATCCGCTGGTTCGCCGATCCGGACGGGCAGACCTCCCCCGCCGCCGTGCACAAGCTCGACCTCATCCGGGAAGGATATGACGTGACGATCGTGGGACGGCAAGGCCAGGCCCTGGCATTCGTGACGACGGAGGTGCAGGACCCGGACCTTTGGACGAAAATCGACATCGAACGCCCGCGCCGCAACGCGAAAAACGGGATGCTGCCGCCGAAGCTCGCGGAAATATTGGTGCACTTGGCGGGACCGGGACGGGCGACCTTCCTTGATCCGTTCTGCGGAAGCGGGACACTCTTGGAGGCGGCCGCCCGGAGCGGGATCATGACGATCTACGGCTCCGACGTTTCCCCCCGGATCATCGAGGACGCGAAGCAGAACATCGCCTGGGCGCAAGCGGAACGGCTCGTCCCAGAGACGGCGGACTTCCAGCTCCGCGTCGCCGACGCGACGGAACCGACGGGCCTGGCGACCGGATCCATCGATGCGATCGTGACCGAAGGGTATCTGGGGACCCCGCTGCAAGGGAACGAGGCGCGCGCGTTTTTGGAGGAGGAACAGGCCATCGTGGAAGACCTGTGGAAGCGGAGCCTCCTGCAGTGGACAGAGATTTTGTCGGCGGAAAGCGTCGTGATCGCCATCTGGCCCGACTACAAGACGGCGACGGCGCAGGTACGGGTCGATCTCGATACGGAAACGCTTTCGGCCTGCGGCTTCCGACGGGAACCGTTCGAGCTGGCGGGCGGCGAGACGCGGGATGAGCTGCTGTATGCGCGTCCCGAGCAATCGGTGCGACGGAGGATCGTGAAGCTTGTTCGAGCCTAAGTTCACGAGAAGAAAAAACGCCCACCGAAATGCCTTCGGTGGGCGTTTTGGGCGTCGGTTCAATCCGTCACGATCTTTTTTCAAAGAACGCTTGCAAAAAAGCGACGCGTTTCTCGACACCCACCAGCGACCGCTGCTGCGCATGGATGCGGTCGAGGCGGTGGCGGTCCAAGTGGCCCATGGGATGGAACGGGATGCCATAGGCGACGAGCGCGTGCCGCTCGTAGGCGACCAGGCGATTCATCGCCTGCCGCAGGCGCCGCTCCGAATCTAAGGCATCCACCCGGCACAGGCAGGCCAACGGTTTTCCGAGCGGATGACCTGCCAGTTCGCGCGCCATGGCATTCAAGCGCCCGGTGAGCTCCTGACGGGCGGGCGCCGCGCGGGGATCCTCGACAGGGAGCGACATGACGCGCTCGAAGACCACGCACAAGTCACGAAAACGCGCCAACATATCCAAAAAACAGAGGGCCTCGACCTCAAGATCAAGCCAGTGCCGGCGCTCGCGAAGGCCTTCTTCGAGCTCCATCAGGACGAGGAATGCCCGCCTGGCATCAAGCGCGTCCGGGACGGCGGCCTGGTCAACCCCAACGGCCCGCTCGAGCAAGCGAGACAGCTTCATGCAGAGCCTGGCGATCTCACGAGCGGTCACGGCTGCCTTTTCGGCGAGGGAAAGCGTAGGGTACGGACCCTGGCGCGGCGTGGGATCGTCTTCACGCGGCTCCCCTCCCAAGCGGCTTCGCCGGACCTCCTCTTCACAGGCATGCGCATACGCGGACAGGTCGCCCGCCACATCCGCGAGCAGCGCCGCTTCGGTTGGCGAATACGTTTGCCATCGCGACCCGTTCACGGTTGATCGCGCAAGGGCCCCGGTCAACCGATCAAGGGAGGCGTCCGCCGCCGCGACCGCGAAAAAATAGGCCTCGCGCCGGGCCGCATCCAGCGGATCCGCCTCGGCCTCGACGCGGCGCGCCCGAACCTCTGCGCGCCGGGCGAGCACGTCTTCAAAAGCTCCGTCCAACCGTTGGTCGGGAGAAGGCGGGAGCGAATGGGAGCGGCGATCGACGGGCATGCGGAGGACCTATTCAGTCTAGCATACACGCGCGTTCGTTTGGATCGCAAAACAAGAGGCCTTTCCTCTCGTTCTTGCGTTTCCCCGTTAGGGATAGATCTGGTTCCCTTCCTCATCGTGCAAAATGATCGCTTGCACGGGGCAGGATTGCGCGGCAAGGAGGATCGTCTCATCATCCGCCGCCTTCGGGTCGACGACGTAGGCGATGTTCTGGTCATCTAATTGGAACACGCCCGGCGCGACCGTGACGCACGGGGCGGCGCCGATGCACAGCTCGCGGTCGACCGTGATTTTTCCGATCTTGAGCGTCTTTTTTGGGGTTGGTACGGCAGGGAGAGGCATATTTGAGGATGAATGTAGCAAAGAAGGATGTGCGAGGCGAACGGATTGACAGGGGACGGACGAGTGCTATGGTGGCCACGTCACCCACAATGAGGAGTTCGCATGTTGAACTGGAAGGCCTGGGTATGTTGCTTCTTGGCGGTCGCGCTGCTCGTGATCAACCTGACCGCCTGGATCTGGCCGACGACCGTGTATGCCGACGGAAGGACGCGCTCCACGCTCATCCTGATCCACGTTCTCGTGTCGGTGGGATTGGGCGCATTCACCAAGGACACGGCGACGCTGCGCGAGCGGATCGAGCTGGGATTGAAGATCGGGACGCTCGCGAGCGGCAGCGTGTTCGCCTTCGCCTTGTACGAGCGACCGGTAACGGCCCAGCTCTGGTCCATGGTGGCGGTCACGATCGGGGTTATGCTGGTCCTCCTGTTCTCAAAGGATGACGATCCCCCCAGCCCCACCCTGCCCCGCCCCTAACCTCCTAAACGGAGGCTTTTTCGACCCCGAAATATTTTTCCTTGTAGAAGCGGAGCAGCTGCTCGACCTCGGGGATGCAGGTCGGGTCGCCGGTCCCGACTTTCGTCTTCTGCTGCAATTTTTCGAGGGTATCCGCCCCTTCCAGGACCGCCTCCTCGATGTCATGGTCCGTGATCTTGAGGACCTTGTCGATGATCCGCCCGTGCTCGACGGTGATCTTGTCGGTCTGGCCGGTCTGGCGATAGAAATCGTTGATGGCGGCGCGGAGGGCCTTGTCCCCGAGGACGGAGCAGTGCACCTTGCGCGCCGGCAAGCCGCCAAGGCGGGCCATGATGTCTTGCGGGCGCAATTTGAGCGCCTCTTCGACAGGCAGGCCGCCATTTTCCGTCACCATCACGGACAGCATCGAGGTGGAGGCGATCGCGGAAGCGCACCCGAACGTCTTCCACTTGAAGCTCGTGATGCGCTCGACGCCTTCGGGGTCGCGCTCGATCGTGAGCCAGACCTTCATGGCATCGCCACACGCGGGCGAGCCGACCATGCCGAGGTAGGCGCCGGCAGGACCCGTCTCCTCATCGAGGAAGTTCTTCGGCGAGAAAAAGTGCTCTTTGACCGTGTCCGTGTAAAACCACCCCGCTTTCTTGCTGGGGGCCACGACGTCGCCTTGGCGGGCGGCCGGTTCGGCGGCGGCGACCGGGACGGAAGAAGCGTCAGACATAGGGTTCGGCGGTAAAATATTTCATGTCGAGATTCACGGGGCTCATCTTGCGCAAGCGCTCGACGATGCCAGGCGTGACGCGGAGGACGAGGTCGATGTCGGCGTCGGTCGTCGCGTGGCCGAGGGTGAAGCGGAGCGAGCCGTGGGCCGCTTCGTAGGAGAGGCCGGTGGCGAGGATCACATGCGACGGATCGAGGGAACTTGAGGCACAAGCAGAACCCGTCGAGACCTGGATGCCCTCGGCATCGAGGTAGAGGGCTGCGGCCTCGCCCTCGATATCCAGGAAAGAAATATTGACGTTATTTGGCAATCGCTCCGTCGGATGGCCGTTGAGGCGGGATTTGGGGATGGTGAGGAGGCCTTCAACCAGCCGTTCGCGCAACGCCAACAAACGCGCATTTTCCTGCATGTATTCAGCCTGAACAAGCGCGAAGGCCGTCGCGAGGCCAACGATTCCGGGGACGTTTTCGGTCCCGGAACGGAGGTTGCGCTCCTGCCCCCCTCCGCGAATTTGCGCCTCAAGCTTGACGCCACGGCGCAGGAACAAGGCGCCAACCCCTTTTGGTCCGTAGATCTTCGAACCGTTGATCGTGAGCGCATCCACATGGCTTTTTTCCATGTTCAAGGCACATGCCCCGGCTGCCTGGCAGGCATCCGAATGGAAATACGGGAAGACGGTTTTATGCTCCTTGCGCCAGGAGAGGAGCACGCGGCCGATCTCGGCGATCGGCTCGATGGTCCCGATCTCGTTATTCGCCCACATCACGCTCACGAGCACCGTCTCCGGGCGCAGGGCCCGCTTCACGTCCTCGGGATCGACCATCCCAACCCCATCGACGGGCAATTGCGTCAGGGCGATCTCCCCGCGCTTTTCCAGATGCAAGAGCGGTTCAAGCACGGCATGGTGCTCGATGGTCGTGGTGATGACGTGGGGCTTCGCCTCAGGGCCAAGCGTTTCGCGCACGACGCGGGCGGCGGCACGCGGGATCCCGACGACCGCCAGGTTATCCGATTCGGTGCCTCCGGACGTGAAGAGGATCTCGTCCTCGTGCGCCGAAAGCAGGGTCGCGATGGTCTTTCGCGCTTCCGTGACCGCTTCCTTCGCGCGCATGCCGGCCGTATGGAAAGACGAGGGGTTTCCCGCAACATCCAAAAAATACGGCAGCATGGCCGTGAGGACGCGCGGGTCGAGCGGCGCGGCGGCCGCATGGTCGAGATAGATGAGGGGCTTCATACGGTGAGGACGTCCCGGAGGGTCTTTTGGCGGAGGGAATCAAGCAAGTGGCCTTGGACAGACGACCAGACGCGCTTGGTGCGGCAGCGCTCGGACACTTGGCAGGCTTGGGCATGCATGGCTTGGCAGGGAACGAGGGCGACAGGTCCTTCAATGGCGGTGACGACATCGAGGAGCGTGATCCCATCGATCGGCCGCGCGAGGCGATACCCACCCGCGCTCCCCCGCTTTCCCTCGATCAGGGCGGCACGACGGAGCAAGGCGGCAACCTCTTCTAAATACCCCTCAGAAATCTCCATTCCTTCGGCGATTTGACGCAGCGAATGGAGGCGATCTGGCGAGGCGGCCAGCTCGGAGAGCAGGATGAGGCCCGCGTGCAGGCGTTCGGAGATGGTGAAGAGGCCGG
>CAZIMD010000051.1:0-5287 GCA_964540365.1 uncultured Gammaproteobacteria bacterium | reverse complement strand
GGGTGATACTCCTGTTCCGGCGTCGGGATCCTCAGGATGGCCGTGCCCCGATGGCAGAGCATCACGCGGTCGGGGATGTTCGCGTCGATCGAGAGGTTTGCCTTGCGGTTGGGGGCGTTCATCCAGCTGACCATCCGGCCGCTCTCGACGGGATCGGTGAGACGGAGGCTGGGGAGCGGGGCGCCGTTTGCGCGGCGGGCTTGGTAGGCAGCCACGCTCTTCGGGGATGCCTTCGCGAGCGCCGCGAGTTGCGTTTCCGCGCTGTCGCCGTTGCGGGTGAAGGGTTCGATCGCGTCGGTGAACGCGATGCAGACGTCTTCCTGGCGCAGCAGGCCGACGGCGAACGGGTCGCCCATGAGGAGGCCCAGGCGCACGGCCTGTTGCAGCTCGAGGGTGGCGCCGAACCACGGTTCTCCGCAGCTGCAGCAACCGTTCACGATCGGGCAGCCCACGTGGATCGGGCATTCGGGGAGGAGCGGCGGGGCGTGGATCATCGATCGTCTCCAGGGGTGGTGTCCCAGTACGCGCTCGGGTCTTGCCAGTCTTGGAAGGTGCGCCTGAGCCATGCCTCCGCTTCTTGGCGGGCGGCATCGGCGATGGGGGACGGTGCATCGGTGAAGCGCGTGGGGCTGCGGTACAGCGGGCGCTGCGGCCGCTGCCGGTCGATGACGACGTATGCCCGTTCGCCCGGCTTGAAGCTCGTGGGCTGCACTTCCTCCACCGCATAACGGGTAAAGAGGACGAAGGGATGGCCGCCGATCAATGCCGCGAGGCGAACGGAGAGCGTGCCGCGCCTGCGGTCGCAGCCGTCGTAGAGGTCGGTCCGGATCCTGCCGCGGCTCGCGACGGGATGCCATCCGTCCGGCAGGATGACCTCCTGGTCCATGGGGCCGCCGGCGTGCAGGCGGTGCCGGTCGTTCTCGTAGGCGAGGCCGTTGCCTGGGTTGGTGAAGCGGAACCCCAGGCGTTGCAGGGCCCGGTAGGTGCGGGAGCTCATCACGGTCGGGATGACCAGTCGGCGTTCAGTCGCTGTCATGGGTGCTTTCCTTTCGGTCGTTGCGGACGGATGACTCACCCTAGGGAAAAACGGCACGGCCGTCAAGGCCGGAGCCCTTCGATGCGGCGGCGATAGAGGGCGAAGGAGGTGCCCGGCTCTCAGCATTCGGGCTTGCGTGAATGGTTCCTCCGCGAGGGGGCTGTTCTTGATGCCTGTGGCAGATCGTTCACCGGATGCGGTGTTGTTTCAAAAAATCACGGACAGATCGTCCGTGATGGTCCGCTTACGGGGTACCCGTTCCCTTCAGGCGGTTCCTGCCTCCGCGTCCCAGTACGCGAGCGGATCACGCCAGGCGGGGAAGTGCCGGTCGAGCCAGGCTTCCGCCTCGGCTCGTGCCTGGAGCGCCTGCGGCTCCTTCTCGCGCCGGTAGAGGGAGGCTGAAACGAACAGGGGATCCCCCGCCTGCTGCCGATCGATGGCCGCGTAGGTCCGCGTGCCTGCCGCGATGTCCGGATGGAAGGCCTCCTCCGCCGCGTAGCGGGTAAGCAGGCTCAGGGGCGGATCTCCGAACAGGGCGGCCAGCCCGACGGAAACGACCGCACGCCGCCGGCCCTCCGTGTCGAGCAGTTCCGTGTAGAGGCCTCGGGGAATTTCCTTCGCGGTCCAGCCGTCCGGAAGCAGGACTTCCTGCATTCTCGGTCCCTTCCGCGCTTTGCGTTCCTGGTCGCCTGGAAAGGGGGTCGTGCCGGGAGGGCCGGTGAAACGGAACCCCAGCCGTCCCAAGGCTTCGAACGTGCGCCTGTCCATCACCGTCGGAATCAGCGTTCCCTTGCTCATGAGAGATTCTCTCGCCTTTCTCTGCCGCCTTGACGAGGCAGTGGCCCATCATAGGGGCATTTGCCCGTTTCGTCAAGGGTGTCCGGGGCAAAAGAAAACCCCCGTTTCCGGGGGTCAGGTCACTCGGCCTGTTCCTGCTTCTGCTGGATGCGGACGAGCTTGTGGTACAGCCCGTTCCCGAGGAGGAGCTGGGCGTGCGTGCCGATCTCGGCGATCTGCCCGTCGTTGATGACGGCGATGCGGTCGGCGAGGCGCTGCAGGGTCGAGAGCTGGTGCGAGACCAGGACGATGGTGCACCGCCCCTTCAGCCGCTCCATCGACTGCATGATCAGCTCGATGCTGTGCGGGTCGATGCTCGAGGTCGCCTCGTCGAGGATGAGGAGCGAGGGCTGGCCGAGGAGGGCGCGGGCCAGGCAGAGGCGCTGCTTCTGCCCGCCCGAGAGCTTGGTCCCGCGGTCGCCGATGCGGCTTTGGTAGCCCTTCGGCGTGCCGTTGAGGATGAACTCGTGCGCGCCTGCCATCTTGCAGGCTGCCTCCACGGCTTCCTGCGAAAAGCCGCGGCCGAAGTCGACGTTGGCGAAGATGGTGTCGTTGAAGACGCGCGGGTCCTGCTCGACGACGGCCATCCGTCCGCGCAGGTCGCCGAGGCGCACCTGCCGCAGGTCGACCCCGTTCAGGAGGACGCGCCCCTCGGTGGGGTCGTCGGTGCGCGAGATGAGGCTGAGGAAGGTCGACTTCCCGTGCCCCGAGTGGCCCGCGATGCCGAGGACCTCGCCGGGCCTGATCTCGAGCGAGATGTTGCGGAGGGCCCAGCGCGCGTCCTTCCCATCGCTGCCGGGGTAGCGGTAGCTGACGTCCTCGAAGACGAGGTGCGCCTGCGCGGGCGTGGGGAGGGGGAGCGGCGCGACGGGGTCAACGATCTTCGGGACCTCGTTGAGCAGCCCGCGGAGCTTGATGATCGCGTCAGTCATCCGCATCAGCTCGTCATACATCCACCCGAAGTTGAAGAGCTCCTGGCGGTAGCGCATGACGAGCGTGACGGTGAAGAGGAGGACGGACAGGCTCAGGCGTCCGGTCTGCTGGAGGAAGATCGCCAGCAGGAGCATGAGCCACTGGATGAGGTCCCCGCCGAGGGCGCGCGTGACCCAGTTGCGCATGCCGCGCCGGTTCTCCTCGACCTCGTTGGCGAGCATCTGGTCGCGTTGGGCGCCGATGCCGGCGTGAAGGGCGCGTCCCTGGTGGAAGGCCTGCACCACGTTCACGTTGTCGACCAGTTCGCTGCCGCGTCGTTCGGCCCGGGCGCGAAGCCTCTCGCGCACGTCATACAGCGCCGTGACGTCGAGGCGTCCGACGAGCAGGAGCCAGCCGTAGAGCCCGAGGATCGTGAGCGTGAAGACCGTGAAGGCCGGATGGATCACGCAGAGGATCACGATCGTGGCCGCGAGCAGCGTCAGCCGTGGAAGCAGGTTGAACTGCATCAGGTTGAGGACGCCGCTCACGTAGGCGCTCCCGCGGGTGACCTTCGCGTTGACGTGCCCCGTGTTGTTGTCCTGGTGGTAGCCTCGGTGCAGGCGCAGGAGCCGGTCGAGGGCCTGCAGGGGGAGGTCGTGCTCGAGTTGGGCCCGGGCCCGGGCGCCGCGCGTCTCGCGGAGGTAGTCGAGGCTGATGGTCGCAAGCCAGAGCGCGAGGATGCCCAGCAGCGGCCAGAGCAGCTCCGGGCGGACCAGCGAATGGTTCGGGCTACGTTCCGAGGCGCGGGCGATCAGCTGCGAAACCAGCCAGGACAGGGCGAGGCCGAGCCCCTCGATGGCGAGGGTGCTCAGGTAGCTCACGAGCAGCAGGTGCCGCTGGGACTGTGCCAGCTCCCAGCAGATCGCGAACACATACCGGAAATGCTCGGCGATTTCACGGATCGTCTTCGGGGGAGGGGTCTGGTCCTCGTCGTCGGCATCGTCAGGCAGGGTGGTGATCGGGTCCATGCCGTTCTCCTATGGGTGGAAGGGGCGGGTGAGGGGACGGGACGGCGGCTCAGGCGAGCCGGGCCTTCCCGTATGAAAACAAAGAACCTCTCAGCCGATCTGTCGCGAGAGGTTCTTAAGCAAGCAAAGCGCGTGCGGACTTAAGAAATCACGATCAGATCGGCCACCAAGCGAGCGGACGGGCGAACAGGCAGCTGGGAACACATAGCGTTGAGGGTGGCGCGATAAGAGTTAATGGAGCGTAGTATAGGCCAAATCCGGGAAGTTGTCAAGGATTGTCCTGATCGAGGGACGGCGAACGGGGATGGGGAACGTCCAAAACGGGGATGGCGTGCCCCGTTGACAAAAACCCCATTTCCCGGCAAGATATGCCGGATCGTCGCCACGGTGACGCGTCAAGGAGGAATCAATGGCCGTAGAAGGTGGTCCGTTCCGGTTCGTCGATGGTCGGTCGGCGCAGGTCCTCACGTCGCTCGCGCGGGCCCCGCTCTACCGCAAGTGCGGGCGGGTCGTGGCCTGTCCCGTGCCGGTCGGCGAGCGTGTCGTCAGGACCACGTCGGAGGGGCTCGAGGAGACCGTGCAAATCACCAGGGAAGGCCAGTACCACGTTACGAGCCCTTCCGGCGAGCGGTGGCTGCTCTCCGAGAAGGCGTTCTTCGCCCGCTATCGCGCGACGGACATCCTCGGGACCTACGAGGCCGAAGGGTTCTGCCGGGCCTTCCCTAACCCGTTCGGCGTTCCCATCACGATCCTCGATGCCTCGGGCTCCCGGCAGCGGGGTTCGGCCGACTGCCTCATCGCCGACACCTGCAGCGCGGACGGGGTCCTCACGGGCGAGCCCTACCTCATCGAGGCGAAGGCGTTCGAGGAGACCCATCGCCCCATCGAGCCTGCCCCCTGACTGGCCGCCAAGCCGGTTTTTTTCTTGGGGCGTTTTTTGTTCGTGGGTGCTTGACAGGCGTAAGAATATCTGCTAGAATCCGGTGCTGCCCAAGAAACGAAAGGAGGCTGCCATGAGAAGTTGAAGGCGTAAAAGGAGCGCCTCATCATGGCGAAGAAGAGCATCGTGCGGACCATCCTCGAGGGTGGCCGCTCCGACTCCAGCAAGATGTTCCGGCGGCGGTCCAACCGGGCTGACCGCCACCGCGCGCAGCGGGTCCTGCGCGAAGCCCTCGTGACGGGCGAGGACGACCCCGTCTTCCCCGCCCGCGAGGCCCCGTTCTACGAGCACGCCGACAAGGTCCGCCCGACCAAGGCCTGGCTCCTGCACCACGTGCTCGGCAAGACGCACGCGGAGGCGCTCGGGTTCTTCCACGCGTGCTTCGACCGGCGCAACCTCGCCCAGCGCCACCTGCTCTGCGACCACCTGATCCCGCAGATCCAGAGCCCGTACAACGGCGCGTTCACCGAGGTCTTCCGCTTCCGCGGCCAGGTGTACCGCTACCTCGACGGTCGCCTCGCCGGCCCGTTCGCG
>CAZIMD010000050.1:0-6206 GCA_964540365.1 uncultured Gammaproteobacteria bacterium | reverse complement strand
ACACTAGGGCAGGAGATCCTCCGGGCTCAGGTAGCGACGCACGCCCTCGTTCAGAACGTGGTGGAGATCGCCGGGCGAGACCTGGGGAACCTGGTACTCGATCGGGCCACGGGCGACGGTCAATCGCTCGAAGAGATCGGCCGGGACCAGGTTCGGAACGGAGAGCTGAAGCGCCTCCGCACGCGCCAGATCGACAGCGGCCGCGTCCCCACCGCAGGACGCCATGACACGCTCCCACCTCGTGACGAACTTCGCGAACGCCTGGTTCCGTCGCCAGGCGATCACCCCGATGCTGACGCCTTCGCCCGACAGCCGCCCCGACAGCCGTACGACCGTCCATTCGGCGCACTCCTTCATGGGAACAAATCCGGGCACATGCTTGGTGCAGGAGGTGAAGCGCCAATCAACCTCCTCTTCGAGGTCCGCATCGCTCTCGGTCGGTAGCCATTGGCCCAACAGGACGCGGCGCAGGCTGGACAGGGCATAGAGCGCGTCGGAGGCGCTCGATGTCCCGTTGGCGCGCTGACAGGCGGCCATCGCCCGGTAGAGGTCCGTTCCCCGGCAAGACGCAGCGACATGCTCAGGCGGAAGGTCCACGAATCGGAAAAACACCAGATCCCCGTCCGTGGCGAGCGCCCCGATCGGGATCACGGGCGCACCAGGCGCGTCGGGAACGTAGTAGGAGATGAGACCGCTCTTGCGTTGAACATCCGTGAACATGGCTTGTTCCTCCATTCCGTTTTCGCATGCCTACGATGCGGCTGGCATGGTACCACCGTTCTTATCCCTTGTCAATCGTTGGAAGAGATTGCCGTACGCAGCCATACAAGCGTTCGAGGGTCGAGAAGACGCGCGGGGACTGGCTTCCACCATCAGAATCGAGCGACTTGAAAACGCTCGTCGCCGCCAATTACTGCACCGACATGAAAAGGAACGTCATACCCATGATAGAACGTACACGCATGGTCATCCTCCCCTTTTCCGTACTTCATCGAGATCGAGTTGGAAGTGGTCATTTTAACGAGACCCTGTCCGCTTAGCCGTTCTTCCCCTTCCCTAACCCATCCCGGATCTCCCGCAGCAATAAGACCTCTTCCGATGGAGCCGTCGGGTTCGCGGGCGCCTCCTCTTCCTTCTTCCGGCGCAACCGGTTGATCCCTTTCACGAGCAGGAACACCGCGAAGGCGACAATGAGGAATTCGAGCGCATTCTGCAAAAACGCCCCATACGCGATGGCGGCGGCAGGCTTCCCTTCCGCGTCCCTCGCCAGGACAAGGGCCAGATCACGAAAATCGATCCCTTTGAGGACATAGCCGATCGGCGGCATGATGAGGTCGTTGACGAGGGAGGTGACGATCTTGCCGAACGCGCCACCAATGATGACGCCGACGGCGAGGTCTACGATGTTGCCGCGGACCGCGAACTCGCGGAATTCTTTGAGGAAAGACATATGCGGAAGGCGCCGCAACGGGCGCCCATGAGGCTGGTTAGGATTTTTCGATCACGGTGATCACCGTCTCGTCCGCCGGCAGATCCTTCTTCTGGATCTTGAGTTTCGACACGTCCTGGCGCTTGCAGGCGCCCATGGCCTGACAGAAGGCGTCGACATGGCCCGCCTCGCTCTTCATCCCCTCGATGTAGTGGCCGAGCGGGATGACGAGGCGCGGTTCGATGCGGGTGATGGTCTCCATCGCCTGTTGCGGGGTGAGCAGGCCGTTGCCACCGACCGGAAGCAGCAAAATATCGATATTTTCGAGAAGGGCGATCTCCTTGTCGCTCGGGACACGGTCGAGCCCGCCCAAGAAGCCGACGGTCATCCCCTCGATCTTGAAGCGGTACATGACGCCATGCGGGTGCTGGCGGTCCGGATTCTCGACCGGCACCCCAAACACGAAGACGCCTTTGACCTCGTATTCACCGGGATCGTTGACAAGGAACGGCTTGTTCTCGAACTCCATCGAAAAGCGCTTCTTGTCCTGGTGCGAGAGCACGACGATGTCTGGCGTGAGGTTTTTGGGAAAACGCACGCCCGTTTCGGGATCAAACGGGTCGGTGATCAGCGAAACCGGGCCGATACGGGTTTCGGTCTCGATGCGGACGCAGGAAAAGCCATGCCAGAAAATGTTCATAACGAAAAGGAGTGTAGCGGGAGGCCGGGCAGAGGGCAAGGCGACCTGATGGCGGCCTGGTATACTGAACCGCATGCAACCGAGACGCGGCACCGAAACCGGCCATCACCAAGAGCGGGGTGACGACCCGCTCCACGCCAAACAAGCGTTTTTTCGCGACGCGTTTTTGCGGATCGACATCACGGGAACCCCGGCAGAACGGTACACGCGCGTTTTCGAGACGCACCGCCCGTTCGCGCCCCACCCTTGGCAGCAGGCCTACCATGATCGCTTTGGAGGCACCGCTTCCGACTGGGCACGCGACCTCACCGCGTCCCTGCTCACGGTCGCGGATCGCGGGCTCGATCCTGCCTTCGCGATGCGCGCCGAACGGTGGATCGAATATGTCCACCTCACCCTGTTCAGCACCAGCAAGACGCCCTTTCAGGACCTTTCGCCGGATGCGCAACTGACGGCTTACGAAGAGCTCCGCTCACGCCCGCTCACGCGGCAGGACCTCGCATTCCCCATCGGAAGCGCCCTCCTCTACGAACTGGCGACGGTTGCAGAGCCTGCTGAGGCCTGCCTGGAGCGCATCCGCACGGGCGACCTCCCGGGCATCGCCGCACGCCGTCTCATGACGCTTGCGTTTCTTGCCCGACAGGCGCTTCACGGCGAATCCTATGAAGGGACCCAGCGATTTCATGACGGGGTGCACGCTGCGCTAGATGCCCTACGCACAGACCCGGACACGAACCCGCTCATGGCGCTCGTCGCGGAGGCGGAAGCAAGGCACCTCAAACTGCCAAACCGCAAAACGCCCATCCCCCCTTCCCCGGGCAAGAGCCATCCGCCGCTCCCACCCCTTCTCGCAACCGACCAACCCACCGACGCCGCACGCGACGCGGTTGCCGCCGTTGATCCCACGACCGGGCTCCTGGATGCGCTTGCCGCATCCGACCATTGGGAACCGATACGCGCGATCGCCGAACGGCTCCGGCCCGAGAACCCAAAAGAAGGGCACGCGCTTCTCCAGCTCATCCACCATCCGGATGTACGGACCTACCTTGAAGAGCGCCTCGGATTCCGGCTTGCCGCCCTCTCCCTGCGCGAGCAGATGGCGCTCACGGATTTTCTCGCCAGATCGCCACGGCAGACCTGCGAACGGGCCTTTCGCCTTCTCCAGGCCCACGGCCCTTCCATCGGCCGAACGTTCTTGGCATGCGAACGGCAACGCGCGCTCGGCGGCCTGATCCTCGACCTCGCGGAACGCGCCCCGGAATGGGCGCTGCAGGCCCTCTGCGCCCGCTTCTGCAGCCTGGTCGACCACCTAGATCGCTCCGCGGATGCGTTGGCCTCGGCCATCCGCAACCCACATGCGCGCCAAGCGTCGGCCGAACGCGTTCACCAGGCCCTTCTTGAGCGCGCGACCACCCTTCTCTCGGTCTATGGGGCACGGCTCGAACGGGGAACGGCAGATGCGGAAGCGGCGATCCAAGCCCTCGAACGCGTCTCCGGCGACACCCAGCTGCTCGCCAGCCTCTTTAAGGCCGCCTCGTACCGGGGGGCGACCGTCCCTCTCGACGCGTTCCATGACTTGCGTTGCGAACTTCGGAGAACGCCCGAGCTTTCCGCGACCGAACGGCAGGAGATGGAAGCCATCCTGCAGGAGCACGGCTTCGGGAAAACATCGGAATCCCTCTTTCCCGAAACGGACCGGCATGATTTTTTCCTCTTGAAGCATCAGGGCCGCCTTATCGGCTTTCTGCGCTTTGAGGATCCCGACGAGCACGGGGCGCGGCATGCCAATTTCTTTTGCGTCGCCGAGGCGATCCGCGGTTCCGGCATCGGCGAGGCGCTGGCCGATGAGGCGCTCGCCCAAGCGGCCCGTGGACACGCCGTACGGGCGGAGGTATCCGCCGATGCGCCGGTCGCCGCGCTCTACATCGAACGTTTCGGGTTCGTCGGCACGAGCGTGGAACATGAAACGATTGACGGCACGCACAGGCGCTGGCTGCACCTTTCGCGCGGACGAGAAGATCAGGCCTTACGAGCGCTTGCCGCATCCGCGTCCCCCTCAACGATCCGCGCGTGGGCAAACGGGAATGCCCCGTCAGGCATCCGTGTGGTTCGCCTCGAACGCACCGGAGCCCCACGTCCGGATATCGTTCCGGCGTGCGAACAGGTATGGCGAACGGCGCCAGAGGCTCGCCTCACGCGCTATGTCGGCGATCCGGACCAACCCGGGGTCGCCTATCTCGTCTTCGAATCCCTTTCCTTTTGATCCCTAGGCGCCCTTTTCCGCGGATGCCTCACGCGGACGGGCTTTTTGCCAGAGGAACTCGAACTGTTGGCGATGCATCGAGACGATGGCCGGCTCCTGAATCGAAACGGCGATCTCGTTGCCGTTCCGCGAGGCGAAATAGGTGATCCGGTCGCCGTGGACATGGAAGGCGGCCCCGAAGGCATGCGGGAAGCCGTGCAAAAAGCGAACTTCCGAGTCAGGCGCGGGGTCCGCGAAGACCTCTTTGGAGCGGTCGTCATCGGAAACGAGCAGGCGGTTGTGCAGGCCCGTTTTTTTGCGTTGCTTTTCGAAATACGCGTCCACCTCGACCAGGCGGCCGGCGACGGCGGAGGTATCGATGTAGGTCAGGATCTCGGCCTGGGTCTCCATGAGGCCGTCGATGGCACGATGCAACCCATCCACACCCTCGAACACCCGCACAATCGGGCGACCGGAAGCGAGCGTGTAGTCGCGGGTCAGCTGCGGCAGCAAGATCTCCAAATCATGGGAAGTCCGTTCCACCTCGTCGCGGCGGCGCTCGATGAGGGCGCGGAGATTCGCGGGGTCGAGGGCCTGGTATCGGACCTGCTTTCCCTCAACGCGCATGACCAAGCGCTTTTGCTCGAGGACTTCCAAAAGGTGATAGACGTTTGGCCGTCCAAGCCCGGTTCGCTCGACCAATTCGCGCGGCTTGGCTAGGCCGAGGTCCAGAATAGCCTCATATAAGCGGATTTCGTTTTCGGCGAACCCGAGCGATAAGAGGAGCGGGAAGCGGAGATCGGGGGACATATTTATATGATAGCACCAATTTTCCGATATGTCAATATTATTTTGACAGTTTATAGTTATTTTTTTCTCTTAGTTAAAATAAATACTTATATTTCGTATAATATTTATTGACAAAACAGGAAAAATTTGGCATACTGGAAGCACGAAGGACAGCAAGCAAGCGCGGACGATCTTCGACATAACGCCACCAGATGCAAGGAAGATGCGCGCATCTTCCTTGCTTGTGGCGGGGCGCCATCCAGAGTAGACAAATATACGAAGAATGGCACTAAAACAGAGAAGAAGCCCGCGGAAGTGGGCGGAAAGAAGAAACAAGCCATGAAGAAGATCAACTGGATCAAGGTCCTCACCCCCTCCGCCTCGACTGCGCGGAAGGCCCTGTTGGCGGCCTTCACGCCATTCGGTTCGCTCGGTGGAACGTATCTCGCAGACCTCATGGTCCGCCATGCCAACACCAGCAGCCTCAAACGCCGCGCGTGTTCCGCGCGGGCAATTCAGACTCACCTCAGGGAGCTGGACGGGCAAGATCCGTCAAAGCTCGAGTGCGACGGCCCCTTCCCAGGGGTCCGGACGCCGACATCCGGCACCCACATCTGCCTCTACGCGGGGAGGGGGCGGGAGCGCCGATCTTCGCTCGAGGAAGGTCCTCATGTCTTCATCGACTTCGGGAGGTCGCCATCGGCCTCCAGGGCGACAGCGATCATGGCCGGACTGGAGAGAGCGGGGCTCTCCTACATGGCCAGCGCACGCGCGAACGACCTGCGCGCAGCGGACGGGCACGTCTCCGTCCCCCGGGAGGAGATCCTGGCGGCGCTCGTCGAGCGCGCGCGCGACAGCCTCCAGGGCTGTGAAAGCGAGTACTACGGCCGCACCTGGCCGGAGCAGCAGGCCGAGGCAGTTGCCAGGGCCCGCAAGGACCTGGCTTTCTTCGAAGGGCTGAGGTGACCGTTCCACCCTGGGCAAGCAGGGACCCCACCACCCCGGGCCGGCCTTGCCGCCGCCCGCCTGACCGAGGGGCCACGCGT
>CAZIMD010000049.1:0-7242 GCA_964540365.1 uncultured Gammaproteobacteria bacterium | reverse complement strand
TGAGGCGATCATACCATGGATGCCATTCCATACGATAAAGACCGCGTAAATACGCGGTCTTTTCATGGCTCCGGGGCTTGGGCTCGAACCAAGATACGCAGCTTCAAAGGCTGCTGTCCTACCATTAGACGACCCCGGAAGAAGCGGGGCTAGCCTAGCGCGTGTGGCCGGGACAGTCAACTCAGCAGGATGCCCCACGGCTCGCTCATGACGTCGGCGCGGGATCCGTCAAACAAAAAAGACGCTGACGCGACCAGGCGGAGCCATGGGCAAGGATTCACGCCAGGGGATCCCTGGACGTTCCCCGTGCCAGCATGCGATCGAACAGGCCGTCCTCGTTCGAGGAAACGGATGCGATGACGATCGTGACCTCGATGCCATCCCACGGCAGGGCCTCCCCATCGTTCCGCGCCAGGGTAATGGCGGCGGCGCGATGGTGTCCCTCGATGCAGACGAGCCGATTGTCAGCCTCACACTGAAGGGCGATGAGCTGTGTCGCGAACGGCAAGCCCCGCCGCACGCGTGCGACACCCGAATTGGCGCGAAAGGCAGCCTCTCCCGGGGTGCCGGGGGCAAGCAGGTCGGCGAAGGTCGTCCGGTTCTTGGCGGGACAGTGCGCCTGCCAACCGCCGAACGGCCCCACCAACAGGCGCGGGATGACGACGGACGGCGCCGCGATCCGATACAGGCTCCAGGCACGCTCGGGAAGGCCCATGAATGCGGCGGTTCCCAAGCGCCAGGACGCCCAATCCGGGAACCCCTTGTCACGGGCACAGGCCACCCAGGATGGATTGCCCGCCTCACGGGCTTCCCAGCCCGCGAACACGTCATCCCATGAAATGGGACCGATGATCGAGAGGAGATTCGATGCTTCCATGCGCGAATCCTTTCATGCGTTCGGGAGATGGGCAAGCCCCCTTCCCGGTACCGTCAACCAAAAACCGCCGGAGCGACCAGACTCAGGCGGCAGGTTGGGGCGGCGTCGAGGGCGCCAGCGTGAAATTCTGGCCGTGCTTCCGCACGACCCACCAGCCGTGCACGACCCCATCGGAACCGAACCGGCCGCCACGGATGAGTTCGGCGAGCTGCTCGAGATGGACGATCACCTCGCCACCCGTCTGCGTATGGAAGACCGCGTGGGCGGCTGAGCGCCCACGGCTGAACGCGCGGAACGTGAGCGTGAGCTCGCGCGGCTCGTCCGCCGGGCGCCACACGACCCCAGGCGTGTCGCCGTCCCCTTCCCACGCGACGAGATCTTCTCCCTGCCAGGGTGCGAGACGGTTCCAACGAGGGCGTTTGTGCCTTGCCATGGTTTGACCCCTTCTTTTTTGGAACAACGATCGCTCCATAGAACCATAAAATAGGCATCATGTCAATCCCATTGACAATCCCACCTCTTTCCCGCACCGTTCTCCCTGCGCCCATCCGCACACCGAAAGGACCCGCCCATGCGCCTGAGCATCCTCCTCCTCTGCCTCAGCCTCGGCTGCAACCGCTCGGAGAACGCCACCTCCGCCCAGACCGGCGCCAACGCCAACATCAACGTCAACGCGACCATGGTCACGAGCATCAACGGCGTCGGGGTGCGGGCGCGTTCCCACCTCCTCAACGCGAACATGGAGAGCGTGAACGGCGAGACGCGCCTGGTCGTCGCCCACGACGAGCCCGTCAGCGAGGCCATCTGTCGGCACGACCTGGCTTCCGTGGAGGCCGAGGGCCTCGACGGGCGTCCCTGCTCCCTGCGGTCCCGGGTCCTGAACCCGACCACCTGCCTGCTCGAGATCTCCCCGCCCGAGCCGCGCTGACCCCTTCGAGGGTCTTTTTTTGACGATTGACGGAAGGACGGGTTTCGGGTATAAGCGGAGCGGCCTTCCCCTCCTGGGAGACGGCCCATCTTCTCAAGATCTCACCAAGAAAGGGCCCAGCCCATGGGACGATCCCGCACCCTCACGCTCGTACGCCTCACGCTGCTGCTGTACGCCTTGTTCAGCGGGCTCTTCACCGCGACGGCGGAAGCCTACCCCCCTCCCGCCCCCGGCCAGCGCGTCTACGACCTCGCCGGCTACCTGCCCGACGTGGCCCGACGCCAGCAGCTCAACCGCGAGCTCCTCACCTTCGAAGCGACGCACCGCGGCATCCAGGTCGCCGTCGTGACCGTCCCCGACACCGGAGGCGAAGGCCTCGAACCGTACGCCCACGGCCTCTTCCGCACCTGGGGCATCGGCCAGCGAGGCCAGAACAACGGCGTCCTCCTGCTCGTCTCGCGGACCGCGGACGCGGCCGGCAACAGGACGCGGATCGAGACGGGGTACGGGCTCGAGGGCGAGCTCCCCGACGCGATCTGCGCCCGGATCGTCACCGGGACGATCATGCCGCTTGCCCGCGACCAGCACAACCCGCAAGGGGCCATCGAGGCAGGCGCCCGACAGATCCTGCGCCACCTCGGCGGCCAGGGCCCCTTGGGACCGATGGGCGGACCGGCCGCCACCTCGACGCCAACGGAGACCCCCGACACTCCCCTGCCCCTATTCCTGCTCATCCTGACCGTGGGTGCGATCGGCCTGTCGCTCTGGGTCTTGACGTCTGATGCGCGCGGAACCTGGGCCTGGCGGCGCGCCCAGCGGGAACGGCATGCGTCGGCGACACGGACCCTCCTGGGCACCCTCATCAGCCGCTCGGAAGCCCTCAAGGAGGCGCGCGAGACCCTGGTCTTGCCCGCGGGCAAGGAAGCCATCGAAGCCTTCATCCGCGGCACCGACCGCCTCAAGCGTGAAGCGGAGGCCGCCCTCGAACAGATGGCGCACGCCATCAAGCGCGACGAGGGCTACGCCGTGCGGCGGGCGCTTGACCAGGCCCAGCTGCAGACACGAACCATCGAACGGTCGGTCATGGAGCTGCGCGCGCGTGTGGACCGGTTCCGGCGCTGCGCGCAGGAGATCACGACCACGCTCGAGGCGGCAGACACGGCCATCCGCCACGCCGAAGGGGCCCTCGGGACCCACCGCCAACGCGGGATCCGCATCCCGCCAGACGCGCTCGCCCAGGCGGAAGCGCTCCTCGCGGAGGCCCGTGCCCACCTGGCCCCGCCGGATGGCGGCCTCCCTGACCCCGAACGCGCCGAGTCACGGGCGAACGAGGCGGCGCGGCGCGCCAAGGAGATCGAGACCTCCTGGGAGAGCCGGCTTGCCCACGCACGCCAGGTGGACGAGTTCCTCCACTCGGTCCCCGCGCGGATCGATGCGCTACGCAAGCAGGTCCCCGACGCGCGTGACGCCCTCAAGCGGCTACGCATGGCTCACGCGGAAGAGGTCTGGCGCCCCGTCGAACAGGCCCTCGCCAAGGCCAGCCAGGCCTTCGAGCCGCTCCTGAACCTCGGCGCCAAGGCCGTGAACGTGAACGGCATCCTCCGCCAGGAGTACGAGCGGGCCGCCGAACTGCGCGACGAGATCGGTGCCGGACTCGCGGAGCTGGAACGTGGATTGCGTTTCCCCAAGGCTCAACTCGCGGCCGCGGAGGCGGCAAAGGCGGATCGCATCCACTGGCCCGAGCGCGCCCGGGATCTCGAGCGGGAGCTGGAGGCGTTCGCAGCCCACGCGGACACCTCAGACACGCTGAAGTCCCAGATCCGCCACGCGATCAGGAGCTTGCAAGCCGCGAGCGCCGACCCCCACAAGGCCAGTACCCCAAACTGGATCGCCCTCGCCTCCGCCTACGCCGAAGCTACGGAGGCCGCAACCCGCCTCAAGGCCGCGGCGGAAGCGGAGATCGCCGCCAAGCCCCCGAAGCCGCAACCCGCCTCTCCGGGCGGAGGCTCCTCCAGCGGTTACACCCCCTCCTGGGATGCGTCCTCGGTCTCCAGCAGCTGGTCCTCCTCGGACATCGGCTCGAGCTTCGGGGGCGGCGACAGCGGGGGCGGCGGCTCCTCCGGCGGCTTCGACTGAACCCGACCTAGGCGAATCTTCCCCAAGGTTCGCTCTTTTTTTATGCGAAAAAAGGCTGAATCTTGACAAAAACAGCAAAGAATGATAGCCTCTGGCCGTCCGTTACGAAACGGCCCGGTCGGTAAGGGATTCCTACCGGATGAAGGGAGATCACGATGGAAAACATGAAGGCATGGATCGCGATTGGGATCATCGCCCTCCTGGCGGTGATCGGCCTCACGAGCTACAACTCGGTCGCCGAGGCGCAGAACGCGGTCGACGCCAAGATGGGCGACCTGCAGAGCGCCTACCAGCGGCGCCTCGACCTGATCCCCAACCTCGTCCGCACGGTCGAGGCCGCCGCAGCCCACGAGCAGCGCGTGCAGGAGACCGTGGCGCGGCTGCGCAGCGCCCAGCAGGTGGCCGCCCAGGCCCCGGCTCCCGGCACCAGCGCCGCGGCTGCGCAGCAGTACGACGCGGCCCAGCGCCAGCTCAGCGTCGCCATCCGTGCGACGTTCGAGGCCTACCCGCAGGTCACGGCGACCGGCAACTTCCGGGACCTGCAGGCCCAGATCGAGGGCACCGAGAACCGCATCAACGTCGCGCGACGCGACTACAACCACGCGGTCGAGACCTTCAACAACCGGCTGACCACCCTACCCACGAAGATCTTCGCGGGCGGGCGGCTGCCGCGGACGAGCTTCACCGCCTCGGACGCCGCCCAGGCCGCCCCGGTGGTCCAGTTCGGGAGCGGCTCGCCCACCCCCGCACCGGCGCAGTAACAAGGAGGCGACATGGACCGCCTGCGCCTGTTCCTTCTTGCGCTCGCGCTCGTCCTGGTGCCGGGGCTGGGGTTCGCCCAGTCCTTCCCTGCGGCCGAGCGTGACCAGCGCGTCTACGACCTCGCCGGCTACCTGCCGGACGCAGACCGACGGGCGGCCCTCAACCGCGAGCTCCTCGCCTTCGAGGCCGCGCACGGCGGCATCCAGGTCGCCGTCCTCACGGTCACGGACACGCAGGGCTACTCCCTCGAGGAGTACGCCCACGGCGTCTTCCGCGCCTGGGGCATCGGACAGCGCGGGCTCAACAACGGCGTCCTGCTGCTGGTCTCGCGTCAGCCGGACCCAGCCGGGCACACCAAGCGGATCGAGACGGGATACGGGCTCGAGGACGAGCTCCCCGACGCGATCTGCCTCCGGATCCTCCGCGAGACGATGCGGCCGCTCATGGAGGCGAACAACCGCCAGGGCGCCATCGAGGCCGGGGCCCGCGCGATCCTGCGCCGGCTCGGCAACCAGGGCCCCGAAGGCCCGCTGGGCGGCCCAACGGCTGCCGTCACCCGGTCAGAGGAGGACGACGCGTTCTGGACGGTCGGCACCATCGTGATCGTCGCCGCCCTGCTCATCGTGCTGATCTGGTTCCTCACCACGCGGGACCGACGGCGCTCGGGTGGCTGGAGCAGCGGCTCGTCTTCCTACGGCGGCGACTCCTGGCTCTCTGGCTGGGGCGACAGCGGCGGGAGCGGTGGCGGGAGCGACTTCGGCGGTGGCGACAGCGGCGGTGGCGGAGCCTCCGACTGATCCCTACGGCATACGGTTCGTCCGGTGCCGTTTTTTCTTTGGAAGGATTTCGAAAAACAGCTACAACCGACAAAAAAGACCCGCTCAGTCGCAGGTCAGGGCGCGGGCGATCTTGATGATGTTGAGGTCGGCGCCGTAGGTGATGGCCGCCTCGGCGGACAGGCGGCCGATGAGCTGGCGGGAACGGGCACGACCTTCCTCGAGCGTCCCGTCGCCGAACTTCCAGTGGCTGCACCGGTCATACAGCGCCAGCAGGCGGAGGAACGGCTCCCCCGCCGGATCATTCGGGGCGGGCGGATCGTGCCCCTCCCGCCCTACGAGGGCAAGCGCCCGGATGAGGCGCTTGACCCGACGCGACAGGTCCTCGAGGAGGACCGCCGTCGAATCCTCGCGCACCCCGTGGAAGAGCAGGACCAGGCCACCGACGGCGCGGTCCGCTTCGGACAACCGCCCTTCGGCGCTGATCTCGGTGAAACAGTCGAGCGGATGGAGGAGATTCGGAAGCGCGTCCCCGTTTCCCGCAAGCAGCCGCTCCGGCTTGGGGAACCTGGTCTGCGCACGGAGCACGTACGCCAGGTAGTGGCCGAGCTCGTCGGGCGTCGGCAGGCGTTCCGCGGCGTTGGCGGGCGTGACGAAGCGCCCTTCCTGAGGTTCCGTCCTCTTGTTTCCGTCCATGGGTCCCTCCCCTGATCGAACCTCTTTTTTGGTACCACGTTTTTCCCCGTTCGTCAACCTCAACGGGACCGTTTTTCGAAAACGGATTTGACGGAAACGAACAGTGCCAACAGCGAGCCACCCGACAGGTCCAACAGCAGGTCACACATGGTGTCCGGCAACCGGATATCATAGGACGGATCGAGCCAGATGTAGACCGCGTACTCGTAAAACTCCCACAACACGCCCACGAGGGCCGTCAGGGCGATGCAGGCCAAGAAGACGGCCCAACGCGGCAGCCCAGGAAACGCTGCCCGTTCCCGCAACAGCCGATACCCGCGCCAAGCGAGCCAAGCGATGCTCATCCCCCCAAAGAAATGCAGGAACGGATCGAACCGCCCATCCCACGGCACCAGAAAAATCCGCAGGCGATGCAGCAAAAAGAGGATCCCCGTCGGGGCAAGCGTCACGAAGAGGGAGCGCGTAAGCGAGGTCATACGTATCGCCCCCGAAGGTACAGCACCGCCCCCGTTTCGTGAAGGAACGGCGAATCCTGGGCCTCGATCCCCTCCCGCCGGGCCCACGCCAGGATCCCCGCCCGCAAGACGCCCGTCCCCCGCCCGTGGATCACCTTCAGGACCTCCGTCCGCCGGCCCAACGACAGGCGGATCTCCTGGATCGCCCCCAAGACGTCGTAGCCATGCAGGTCGATCTCGTCGGTCCCGTACAGGTCGGAGAGGGTCATGCGGGGATGATAGCAGGCTCCCGCTTCAAATAAAAAAGGCCCCCTCGCCTACCGGCGGGAGGACCCAGCAGCCTCGCGAGCACGAGCCTCGCTGTACCCGATCCTCTTCTCGAACACGCCCTGGTCGTTGATCCCGAAGAACTCGAGGATCTCGCCCTTGGCGGGGTCGATCGTCCCCGCGGCGATCATGGCGTCCTCGACCGTCTGGAGCATGCGGAGTGGGGCAGCCTGCCGGTCCGCCGCCGCATTCTGTTCGGCCAGAAGCGTCAGGAACTCCTCGTGGCCGAGCTCCTCCTTGACCCCGTTCCCTGCCCCGTCAGCGTTCTGCGACATAGAACCCTCT
>CAZIMD010000048.1:0-7327 GCA_964540365.1 uncultured Gammaproteobacteria bacterium | reverse complement strand
AACCGATACCCGGCCTCGATCGCGTGCGCATAGGCCTTCTTGACGGGTTCTAGTCCCGCGAAGGCGCTGACGAGGACGAGGAGCGTCGATTTTGGCAGGTGGAAATTCGTGATCAGGCCCGTGATGGCGCGGAACGTGTAGCCGGGCGTGATGAAGAGGGACGTGAATCCGCTCCATTCCTGCAAGGTTCCCGATGCCGCGGCCGATTCGAGGGCGCGGGTCGCGGTCGTGCCGACGGCGATCACCCGACGGCCGGCGGCCTTGGCGTCGTTGATGGCCTGCACGGTCTCGGGAGGCACGTGACCCCATTCCTCGTGCATGACGTGTTCGCCCAGCGTCTCGCCCTGCATGGGGCGGAACGTGCCGATGCCGACATGCAGGGTCACGAAGGCCCGCTTGATGCCGCGCGTCTCCAACCGCTCCAAGAGGTCTTCGGTAAAATGAAAGCCTGCGGTGGGTGCGGCCACGGAGCCCGTCGTTTTGGCGTACACCGTTTGGTACCCCTGTTTCGCGGCGTCATTCGCCGTGACATACGGCGGGATAGGGACATCGCCATGCAGGTCGCTATAGGCAAAGAACCCTTCCAGGCCCTCGGGCAAGGCCAGAACCGCCGTTCCGTGTTGGCTTCGCTTCTCGATCACTTCCGCTTCCCAGCCGCCCGCCAACCGCACCCGGTCGCCGGGATGCAGCCGTTTGCCGGGTCTTGCCAAGACCTCCCAACGCGTCCCGTCGAGCGGCCGATGGAAAAAGATCTCCATCATGGTGCCGCTCGGGAGGTGCTCGGCCATGAAGCGCGCCTTGAAGACCTTGCTGTCGTTGAAGACCAGCAGGTCACCCGGTTCGAGCAAGGTGGGGAGGTCGAAGACGTGGTGATCCGCGAGCGTTCCCGTCGCGCGGTCCATGCGCAAGAGCCGCGCGTGGTCGCGAGGCTCGACGGATGCTTGGGCGATGCGGTCCTTGGGCAGCTCGTAGTCGAAGAGGCGGGTTTCCATGCGGGCGATCCTAGCCCAAACCGCGTGCAGAAACAAGGGGCAGGCCGCTTGACGGGAAGACGCGTATTTCGTACTATTCATACCAATCATACCCTTCCTTATGTCCCAAAAACCTAGCCGAAAACGGCCCTCCGGGGCCGTCATGCTGGCTGACCAGCTGATCGGGGCCACGGTCGTCGGGGAGCGTGGCCAGGTCGTCATCCCGAAGGAGATCCGCGACCGCCTTGGCCTCGTGCCCGGCACCCGCCTGATCGTCATGCAGCAAGGCGACAGCCCGGTGATGTTCCTCCCCGTCGAACGGATGCAGAAGATGGTCCGCCAGATGTCCGACTATGTCGATGGCTTGCCTCGGTCACGTCGCGCGAAACAACCCTAACCACATCCTATGAACCTGTCTTTCCTGAAAAAGAAATCCACCCTCGTCGGCCTCGCGATCGTCGTCCTCATCGGCGGCGGCCTCTTCCTGAAGGGGCGTGCGAACAATGGCCCGTTCTACGAGACGCAACCGGTCGAGCGCGGCCTCCTCAAGCAGACCGTTGACGTGACGGGCGAAGCGAAGCCGCAGACGCGTGTCGACTTGTCGTTCAAGACCGGCGGCAAGCTGGAGAACCTGCTCGTGACGGTCGGCCAGACCGTCAAGATGAACGACGTCCTCGCGACCTTGGACGCGCAAGACGCGAATTTTGCGCTGCGTCGCGCCGCCGCGAGCCTCGCGCAGGCGCAGGCCAACCTCGCCGCCCGCCAGGCGCAAGACAGCCCGCAAGCCATCCAGATCGCCGAAGCCCAGCGGGACCAGGCGCGTGCGAGCCTCGAGAAGGCCCAGTCCGACCTCATCCAGATCCGCTCCAACTCCGCCGAGCAGGTCCGCCAGGCGCAGATCGCCCTCGACACGGCGCAACAGAACCTCGCCAATTCCGGCCAGGGAGTCGATCTTGGCGTGCAGACGAGCCTCACCTCGCTCCGATCTTCCCTCGTTTCCGCGACGGCGGTCCTTTCATCGGCGCTCACCGAAGCCGATGCGGTCCTTGGCGTCGAGAATTCGGCGGCGAACGACCTATACGAATCCGTTCTCAGCATCTATGACCGCAACGCCCTGACGCGTGCGCAGGGGATGTTCATCAGCACGCGCGTCGCCCAGCGCCAGGCGGAGGGATCGGTGCGGGTCTTGGGGGCCACGCCGTCCGCCGCGGATCTGGTCGCTGCCGGACAGCTGACGGTCGATGCCTTGCAGCAAGCCCAGGCCCTGTTGGATGAGACCCAAAAGGTCCTCACCAATTCCGGCACCAACACCGCGCTCACGACCGCCGACCTTGCCGCGAAACGCTCTTCCATCCAGACGCTGCGCGCCTCCGTCGCCACGCAATACACCAGCCTCTCGGGTTCGGTGCAGGCGTTGCGCGCTTCCGAGAACACGCGCACCACCACGCGCGCCCAGCTGGAAAACGCCCTCCGTACCGCGCAATCCAACCTCACCATCGCCGTCTCGAACGAGCGCAGCCAGGTGAAGTCCGCCGAAACCGCGATCGAGGTCCAGCGGGCCGCCCTCTCTTCGGCCGAGGCGACCTTGTCGCAGCGCCGCTCGCCGGCGCGGGCGGTCGACCTTCAGGTCCTTCGCGCCCAGGTGCAAGACGTCCAGGTCGCGTACGAAGAGGCCGCGCAACGCGTTCGTGACACGGAGCTGCGCGCCCCGGTGGCGGGCGTCATTTCCGAGATCCTGCCCGCACGCGGTGAACAGCTCGCCCCGAACGGCAAGGTGATGGGCCTCGTCGTGACCGAGAACTATACGGTCGAAGCGTCCGTTCCCGAAGCGGACATCGCGAAGGTTTCGGTCGGGCAAGCGGCCGTCGTCACCCTCGACGCCTTTGGGGATGACGTGCCATTCCCGGCTAAGGTCCTGAGCGTCGAGCCGGACCGCATCAAGATCCAGGATGCCGTGTTCTACAAGGTCGCCGTCGCCATCGACCCGACCGAGCGTCCGATCAAGCCGGGCATGACCGCGAACATCACGATCACCACGGGGGAGGCCGCCGACGCCCTGATCATCCCGTTGCGTGGCATCCGTACCGAGAATGGTGTCCGCCGCGTCCGCATCTTGCAGGCCGACGGGACCGTGAAGGAGGCGGAGATCACCCTCGGTCTCCGGGGTGATGAGGGTCGTGTACAAGCCCTCACCGGCGTGCAGGAAGGCGATCAGATCATCGTCGCGGAGCTCACCGCCGACGCCTACGCCAAGCTCCAGGCGGAGAAGGCCAAATAGCCTATGCCAAAACCCATCATCCGCATCCAGGACCTCACCAAGGTCTATGCCAACGACGGGGTCGAGACGCCGGTCTTGCACGGGATCTCATTTGACATTCCGGAGGGGCAGTTCATCTCGATCATGGGCCCGTCCGGCTCGGGAAAATCCACGCTGATGCAGATCTTGGGGTTCCTGGATGTCCTGACGACGGGGAAATACCTGTTCGAGGGGCGGGACGTGTCCGGCCTCACGGAAGACGAGCTCGCCCGGGCCCGCGGCGAGAAGGTCGGCTTCATTTTTCAGGCGTTCAACCTGCTCCCGAAGACGTCCGTCCTCGAGAACGTCAAGCTCCCGCTCCTCTATTCTGACGTGCCGCTCTCGAAGCGGGACGCCATGGCTAAGGAAGCGATCGAGATCGTGGGGCTTGGCCACCGGATGCACAACCTCTCCAACCAGCTGTCGGGCGGCGAGCGCCAACGCGTCGCCATCGCCCGCGCCCTCATCCGCAAGCCGCCGGTGATCTTTGCCGACGAGCCCACGGGGAACCTCGATTCGAAATCAGGGGCGCAGGTCATGCGCATCCTGCAAGACCTGAATTTGCAGCAAAAGCACACCGTGATCCTTGTCACGCACGAGACCTACACGTCCGAGCATGCCGAGCGCATCATTCGCCTGAAAGACGGCCTCATCCAGTCCGATGCGCCCGTCACGCACCGGCGCCTCGCCGCCGAAGCGGAACTGAAAAAATAGCTATGCGGTTCGCAGACCTGATCCAAAGCTCCACCGACAGCCTCCGGCGCACGAAGGGACGGTCGTTTTTGACGATGATCGGCATCGTGATCGGGATCCTCTCGGTGATCCTCATGCTCTCGATCGGCCAGGCGGCCCAGCGCTACATCCTGGCGCAGATCTCTGCGCTTGGTTCGGATATCGTCTTCATCAACAACGGCTCCAAGGCCCAGGGTGACCTGCCGACGCTCTTCATCAAGCCGTCGCTGGTCGAGAAGGACGTGCGCAAGCTGCGCCTTCAGCCTTGGGTCACGCAGGCGGTCGGCCGCGTCTCGCAGTCCGATGCCATCACCGGCGAGGGGATCCAGCTTTCGGCGACGGTCGTGGGGACCTCTCCGGATGAGCAGGTCATCAGCGACATCCGTCCGCGCCTCGGGGCCTTTTTCTCGCAAGCGTCGGTCGATGGCCGCGCCCGCGAGGCGGTGTTGGGCTACGAGCTCGCCGACAAGCTGTATGGCTTCAATGACCCGCTCGGGAAGACCATCAAGATCAACAACGTGAGCTACCGCGTCATCGGCGTGATGGAAAAGGAGGGATCCAAGAACTTCCAGAACATCGACCGTCAGGTGTATGTCCCATATACGGCCGCGCTCGATACCTTCAACCGCCGGAACCTCTCCTCGATCGCCGTCAAGACGACGCTCACGACCAACGAGGCGAAGCGTCGGCTGAAGGACCTCATCCGTGACAGCCACAACATCGAAAACCCGCTCGATGAGGACAAGAAGGATGATTTCAACATCACCACGCAAGAGGATGCGGTCGCGAGCGCCAGCCAGATCACCCAGATCCTTCAGATCCTGCTGATCTCGATCGCCGCGATCTCGCTCCTCGTGGGCGGCATCGGCATCATGAACATCATGTACGTGTCCGTGACGGAGCGCATTCGTGAGATCGGCTTGCGCAAGTCGTTGGGCGCGCGCGAGCGGGACATCCGTAACCAGTTCCTCTTCGAGGCGGTCGCGCAGACCACGCTTGGGGGAGTCTTGGGGATCCTGCTCGGCATCGGGCTCTCGTGGGTCGCGATCATCGGCATCAACCAGTTCCAACCGGGTTGGACGTTCGCGGTCTCCTGGGGGTCCGTCGCCTTGAGCTTGGGGGTGTCGGGCCTCATCGGCGTCATTTTTGGCTATTTCCCGGCCCGCAAGGCGGCCCGCCTCCATCCGATCGAGGCCTTACGCTTCGAATAGTATGAATACCCTCGACATGGCCCGCCTTTCCTGGCGCGCGCTCCTCATCAACAAGGCCCGTTCGGTCCTCACCATGCTCGGGATCATCATCGGCATCGGGTCGGTGATCCTGATGCTTGGCGTCGGCCAGGCGGCGCAGCAATATCTCATCTCCCAAGTCGCCTCGTTTGGGAGCGATTTGGTATTCATCGGCAACGGGCGCGGGGACGAGACGCGCGGCGGGCCGCCCAGCGCCGAAATCAAGGAGTCCCTCACCGAACGCGATTATGAGGACCTCGCCGCGTTGCCGTGGGTGACCGAAAGCGACGCCTCCGTCGCCTCCGTCGATCTCGTCTCGTATGGCGGAGCCGACCGGTTCACCCAGGTATCTGGCGTCACGCCGGGCCAAGCCCGTATCTTCAATCTCGAAGTCGCGGAAGGGCGCTTCATCCTCGACAGCGACGTGGAGACGCGCGGCCGCGTGGTCGTGCTGGGTAGGGATGTCGCGAACGGCATGTTCGGCCAGGACCAGCCGATCGGGAAGGTCATCCGCATCAACCGGAAGCCGTTCCGCGTCATTGGGGTGTTGGCCCCGGCCGGCACGCGGTTCTTCTCAAATATGGACGACCAGGTGTTTTTGCCCTACACCACGTTTTTCGATGCGTACAACAAGAACCGCCTGAACTTCATTTCGGTGAAGGTGGGGGACGTCCGTCCGGAAGAGGCGAAACGCCGGATCCGTGAGACCTTGCGCGAGAACCATGACATCGACCCGGTTGGCGATGACCTCAGCAAGGATGACTTCCGCGTCTCGTCCCAAGAGGATACGGTGAAGAGCGTCGATACCATCGGCTCGATCCTGCAGATCCTGCTGGGCTCGATCGCCTCCATCTCCCTCGTCGTCGCGGGTGTCGGCATCATGAACATCATGTACGTCACCGTGACGGAGCGGACGCGCGAAATCGGCCTGCGGAAGGCGTTGGGGGCCCGCCAGCGCGATATCTTGGGCCAGTTCCTGGCCGAGGCGGTGATCCTGACGGTCCTTGCCGGGCTCGTTGGGATCGCCTTCGGGACGACCCTCACCTGGCTCGCCATCCAGATCATCAATCGCCTACAGTCGGGTTGGACGTTTGTCTTGCCGGTGAACGGCATGGTCATCGGTTTTGTCGTCGCGACCGCGATTGGCGTCATCTTTGGGTATTTCCCAGCCCGCAAGGCGGCAAGATTGAGCCCGATCGAGGCGTTGCGGTACGAATAACGGGGATCTCTTTTCTCCATTGATCCTCGACGGATATATGCGGGAACATGCGACGCGTTTTGAGGACGGGCTGAATTGACGGGCGTAGGCACGAGATTGGTCGCGGCCCTCATGTAACTAACTAAGCGGCCCCGATATGCAAAAACTCGCCTTGGTGGCGAGTTTTTGCATGGTGGGTGGAGAAGGATTCGAACCTTCGAAGGCGCAGGGCCAACAGATTTACAGTCTGTCCCGTTTGACCGCTTCGGTATCCACCCAGATGCGTTGTGGAAAGAGACTACCGATTCGGCGATGGCTTGGCAAGGGAGGGGTCCGGACATGAAAAATCGCGACCGGTCCCAGGGCGGGACCATGTGGTCGCGAGGCGGATCCTGCGAGCGCCCGGCTCTCCGTCAGACAGGCCGAGGAGGCGGGGGTGGGCGGGCCTTCGGGTTACGCAGGCGTTGGGGCTGGATAGGCACGATCGACCGTTCCGGGCCTTTTTGGCCGCTGAGCGCAGCCGGAAGTGGCCGTTCCGGGTCGATTTCCTTGATCCGGCGTGTCGGCCTACGGCCCTCGGACCGCGTGGCACGGCGCGTATTTGTCTCTCGTGCTGGGCGTCACGCGACGCGGCCAGGGACGAGATCAGTCGTTCGCGCCGCTGCCGGTTGGGTGCTCCGTTCGGGCTGCCGTTCCGGGCAATCGAGCAAGATCCGTAAAACGAGACTAGCTAAATGCTCGATACCTGTCAAGATGGGGGCCTGCATGAGGGAATCCATAAAAAAATCCCCAATGGAGGGGATCTTTTTCATGGAGCCGTTGACCGGGATTGAACCGGTGACCTCTTCCTTACCATGGAAGTGCTCTACCAGCTGAGCTACAACGGCGAAATTGGGTTTTT
>CAZIMD010000047.1:0-7505 GCA_964540365.1 uncultured Gammaproteobacteria bacterium | reverse complement strand
TGGACTCACTCATTTATCGCCCCTTCCATGTTTGACACCTTTGAGCGCTAGGCAGCCAAAAAGCGGTCCGACTCGCGAGCGGACCGCTTTTGCTTTTGGGAAGGATTCTTTCGACCCGTTCAACGCTTGATGTATTTCCCCGTAGCGATCCAAGCGACCAACATCGAGAGCGAGGCGGCAACGGCCAACTCACCCAACAGCACCGCTTTCCCGCTCAGGAAAGCCTCACGCAAGGCGAGGAACCCGGTCTGGGCCCAACCGCCAAGCTGCGGCGCAAGCCACGCCGAGGCGAGGAACAAGCCCCCGAGCACCATTCCCCACCCGGCGATGACGACCCAGAGCACCGCCAACACGTATGGCCAACGAATGCGGGCCCGCGTCGCGCCGACAAGGCGCATGACGGCGATCTCCTCACGCTGCGAGAAGATCGCGAGACGGACCGCATTAAAGGCGAGCAAGAGGCCCACGCAAGAAAACAGCAGGAGCAGGAGGCTGCCGACCAGGCGGACCGCCCGTTGTAGGGCTTCGAGCTCAGCGATCGCGGCCGCCTGGTCGCCAGTAGATTGGGCTTGGATCCACGGCTGGTACACGGGCGCCTTCAGGGCATCAACGATTTGAGGATATCCGGACAGGTCTTTCGCGCGGATGACAAGCTTCGAACCGAAGGGATTCCGGTCGATTTCCTCGAGCGCGCGCAGGACGTCTTCCTGATAGCGGTACCGCTGGCGGAAGGCCTCAAGCGCCTGGTCGGCACCGGTAAGGCGCACCTCCGCCACGGAAGGCAGGCCGAGCAGGTACGTCTTCGCCTGTTCAGCCAGGGCGGGCGGCATGTCGGGACGGAACGAGACCGAAATATCGACGCGCTGGCGGGCTTCGGCGAGGAGCCGCTGCGCCAGCACGTTCGCGCCGAGCGAAGCCTGGACCGACAGGAACGCGAGGACGAACACCGCAAACGTCGCCGCCCAAAGCCACGCGTGGCGCGAAAGCTGCACGATAGATTGCCAGAAAAGGCGAAGGACGGTCATAGCGACAAATGGTACCTGCCGTTCGGCTGGTCCTGGACGATCTTCCCATCCTTCAGGACGATCACGCGCTGGCGAAGGGCATTGACCACGTCGCGATTGTGCGTCACGAGGATGATGGTCGTCCCGAGCTCATGGATGCGCAGCAGGAGGTCCAGGACTTCCTGCGTATGGCGGGTATCAAGATTGCCCGTAGGCTCATCGGCCAGGAGCAGTTTCGGTTGGTGGACGAGCGCGCGCGCGATCCCGGCCCGCTGCTGCTCACCACCGGAGAGCTCGTGCGGAAAACGGTCCGCCTTGTCTTCCAACCGAACCAATCGGAGCATGCGCGGCACGACCTCCCTGATGACGGCACGAGACGCGTCACTCACCTCAAGGGCGAAGGCGACGTTCTCGGCGACCGTCTTTTTTGGCAACAGCTTGTAGTCCTGAAAGATCATGCCCACCTGGCGGCGCAACAAAGGGATGTCCCGCGGGCGGATGCGGCTGATCTCCCAATCCTGGATCCAAACGCGCCCTTGCGACGGGACCTCTTCGGCCATGAGGAGCTTCAGGAGCGTGCTTTTTCCCGCCCCGCTCTGGCCGATGACGGACACGAATTCCCCCGCCTCGATCGTAAAAGATAGGTCGTCAAGGGCGACCGCGTCATTCGCGTACCGCTTGCTAACCCGCTCGAACCGAAGGAACGACATAGGAACAGGATAGCACACCAGCCGCGCCCTCCGCGAGCGGTACGGAGACCGTTTCGACGCCCGCGCCCAGAAACACGCGCCCCTAAATCAGGTGGCGCATGACGGCCCAGTAGGAGCGCATCAGCGGATTGCCAAGCCGGTCAAGCAGCGGATTGCGAATCGACGGCTCCTGGAACTCGATATCGGGGACGGACAGGCGCAGGAACTCGCGATCACCCTGGATACGGCGGCGCTGCAGGTCCTGGCGGCGCTCCCAAATCCAACGCCAATAGTCACGCGTGAACCATTCCTTCACCATTTTCCACTTCATATCGCCCCAACCGCGCAGGATCGAGAACGCGACCAACGCGACCTCGAAGACAAGCAGCAGGGGCGTCAGCAGCAGCAACGTCCACGGACGGAGATAGATCAGGAGCAGCGCCCAGCGGTTCCGCTCCATCCAGTAGTAGTTGATCTTGGCCTTGTTGAATTCGTAGTAGTGGTAGACCACGGAGCGAGGCTCGAGGACGACCTTCCAGCCCTGGATGCGCATCCGTAACGAGGCATCCGTGTCCTCGTGGTACAGGAAAAACCGCTCATCGAAGAGGCCTCCGCAGCGGTCGAGGGCAGAAACGCGGGCCAGCATGGCGGCCCCGGAAGCGTACGCGATGTGGCGCTCCGGATCCGTCTCGGCCTGCGCGGCGAGGTACGCCTCGGCGCGGGCACGGGTCCAGCGATAGCCGAGCGCATACCCCAACCCCAAGATCTGCCAGGCATTCCCGAGGCTGTTCACGAGGTCACGCTCGTCGCCGAGGAGCATGAGCGACTGCACGATCCCCACGTGCGGGTCACGCTCCGCGCGCTCTACGGCAAGGCGCAGAAAGTCAGGCTCGGTATCGGTATCCTGGTTCAGGAGATACACATAGTCGCAACCGAGGGCTTTTGCCTGCTCTAGGCAAAGGTTATTGTTCCCCGCAAACCCAATCCACGCGTCATTGTAGACATATGTGATGCGCGGGAGCGTCGTGCCGGATTTCGGGAGCCAATACCGATCGAACCATGGCTTGAGCGGCTCGCGCTTGGCTTTCGATTCAAAACAGAGCAGCTCGACGCGGTCTTTCGGGTAATCCAAACGCTCAAGGGAAGCAAGGACACGCGGAAGGTCGCGCTCCCAGTTAGGGGTGGGATAGGCCGACAGGATGATGCCGATTTTCGGCAGGGGGGATGGGTTCATAAGGGGATATCGGTGAGGGATGGCCAGCGACGGTAAGCTGTGCGGGAAGCGGCGAAGGAACGCCCGTGGCGCCAGATGAGCCGCCAGGCGCGCAGGAAGGCCCGGGGGGACAACAGGAGGCCCGCGGTACGGCCCATTTCGGCGGCGATGGTCTTGAGCCACTGGCGGGACGACATGCGCGGAACGCCGTGCATGACGTAAATCCCCCACTGTGCCGCATACCCATTCACGCGGGCCACGACCGGACGCCGGAACTCGTCACGCAAGCGCTGCCACAGGTTCGGGAACGAACGGACGGTGCGGGCATGGAAGAGCTCGACCTCGGGCTCGAACCAGGCGCGCTGGCCGGCACGCGCAAAGCGCAATGCGAGCTCGATGTCTTCGCGATACAGGAAAAAACGGTCATCGAACGGGATGCCGTGGGTCGATGCGGCCGCCTCGAGGGCCGTCCGCCGGAAGAAGGGCGCGGTCCCTGTCGGCCCGAACACCCATCCGGCTTGCGGAACGGCCTCTGCCGGCGCTCCCGCCAACCGATCCCGCACGTCGCCGATGCCATGGAAGGCAAAACCTGCCGTATCGATGGTCATCTTATCAAAGGTCCCCGGAGCGCTTCGCCAGAGAAGGCCCTGCACCGCCGCCACCTCAGGGCGATCGAAGCGCGCGAGCGCCTTTTCGATGGCCGTTTCCGCATAGGTCAGGTCCGGATTGACGAGCGCGACGAACGGCGCCTGGTGGCGCATGAACAGCTGATTGTGCCCCGCCCCGAACCCGATGTTCTCACCCGCCTCGAACACATGCGGGAGATCGGCTGCCGCGAGCAGGGAGCGGACCTTTTCGGCTTCCGTCGCCGAACCCGATTGGTCACGCACGAACAACACCCAGTCACGCGCCCGCTGCCGCCGCAAGGACGCCAACAAGGGGCCGATGATGTCGGCATGAAAATAGGTCACCAGCTGGAGGGCGAGGGTCATACGGAAAGGCGTTCGTACACGCGCATCAGGAACAGGATCGGCACGGCCAAGGCACGCAACGCAAGCGCCTGCCACCACGGGTGCCAGGTCTCGAAATAGCGGACCATCGAGGTCAGGATGCGTTGCTGCTTCCACGCCAACGTGCGTTGCGCGAACGAGCGGCCCACGCGATCGTAGGCGACGATCGAGGGGAGATGGCGCACGCGGAACCCGCTCAAAACGGCCCGACGGCAATAGTCGACGTCCTCGAACCAGATGAAATAGCGCTCATCAAGCCCGCCGAGCACGCGCAAGACGCGCTCGGGGATGCACAGGTACGCGCCGCGGACGGAATCGACGTCCTGTTCCTGCAGGAGGTCGAGGTCCTGCCCCTCATACCGATCGAGCGCCCGCGGAAACAGCTTTCCCAGCTTGGAGAGGACGAGGAACTGGTCCCAGAACGCGGGAAACCGACGGATGGAACGCACGGGGACCCCGTCCTCACGCAGCAGGAGCCCCGTGAAGACCCCTTCCGTCGGATGGGCGTCGGCGTAGGCGACCGTCTTCGCGAGCGCATCCGCCCGCACGCGCATGTCAGGATTCAACAGGAGCACGTGACGCGCGCGCGCCGCAAGGATCCCCTGGTTGCAGGCTTTCGCGAATCCGAGATTCTTCTCATTCCGGATCAGGGCGACCCACGGGGCCTGGGACGCAAGCGCCGCGCAGGACCCGTCGCTCGAGGCGTTATCGACGACGATCACTTCGGCACAAAAATCCCCTTCGCTCGCGGCGAGCGAGCGGATGTTCTCCAGCAGCAGGTCCGAGACGTTCCAATTGACGATGATGATCGCCAAATCCGGGACCTGGCCGGTCCGGGGCAAAAAACCCGGCGCAGGAATTGGGGGGCTTGACATGGGGCAAAAAAGTCGTTGTCGGTGGGGTCCGCCAATGCTAGGGTCAAGGGAGCATGCGCTTTCAGCCTACGGGCCGTCCACGGGCGCGTCAATTCCTGTTTTGCTATGCATCTCCTCGTCACCGGCGGGTCCGGCTTCATCGGCTCCAACTTCATCCGTTTTTGGCTTGCCAACCATTCCGAAGACCGGATCACGAACCTCGACGCGCTCACATATGCCGGAAATTCGGCTAGTTTAAGCGATATCTCCACCGACCGCTACACGTTCATCCATGGCGATATCCGCGACCCGGAAACGGTGCGGAAGGCCCTGGAAGGGGTGGATGTGGTGGTCCATTTCGCCGCCGAAAGCCACGTCGACCGCTCCATCCACGGGGGGAAGGCTTTTTTGGACACCAATGTCCTCGGCACCTTCACGCTCCTCGAGGAAGTCCGCGCCCGCGGGCCCCAAATCAAGCGCTTCCACCACATCTCGACCGACGAGGTGTTCGGCAGCCTGCCGCTTGACCCGACCAAAACCTTCCACGAGGAAACGCCCTATGACCCGCGCAGCCCCTATTCGGTCTCCAAGGCCGCGTCCGACCACGTCTGCCGCGCCTTCCTGCACACCCACCACCTGCCGATCACCATCAGCAACTGCTCGAACAACTACGGCCCGTACCATTTCCCGGAAAAGCTGATCCCGCTCGCGATCACGAACCTGATGCGCGGGAAACCGGTCCCGGTCTACGGATCGGGCGCGAACGTCCGCGATTGGCTGCACGTCGAGGACCATTGCCGCGCCATTGAGGCGATCCTGCTCCGTGGCAAGGTCGGCGAGACCTACTGCGTCGGCGGCGACCAGGAGCGCAGCAACCTCGACCTCGTCAACGACCTGGTCCGCCTGATGGGTCGCGATCCGGCGACGGCGATCACCTTCGTCGAAGACCGCAAGGGCCACGACCTCCGCTACGCCATCAACCACGCCAAGCTCACGCGTGAGCTCGGCTGGAGCCCGAAGATCCCCCTTGAGACGGGCTTGCGCCAGACGATCGCCTGGTACGAAGCCAACACGACCTGGTGGGAACCGCTCATCGAGCGCGCCAAGCTCAAGGACGCGCCCGCCCCCATCACGCAACCGGCCGCCATTCCGGCTTCGACCCCCTCCCCATCCCCCTCCCCTTCCCCCTCACGCCCTATGAAGATCCTCATTTTTGGCAAAGGCTACGTCGGCACGCGTTTCGCGGAGAGCTGGGGCACCGAAGCCACGGTTTCAGGCGCCCGCATCGACGACAAACAGGCCGTGCTGGCCGAAATCGAAAAGCACCGGCCCGACGTGATCGTGAACGCGGCCGGCAAGGCCGGGACGCCGAACGTGGACTGGTGCGAGACCCACCAGCTCGAGACCATGCGCTCCAACACCATCGGCGCGCTCGTTCTGGCTGAAGCCTGCCAAGAAAAAGGCGTCTACCTGCTCCACCTGGGCACGGGCTGTGTCTTTTACGACGAGGCGCCGCACGGGGAACCGTGGAAGGAGGATGACTTCGCGAACCCGGAAGCCTTCTATACGCGCAGCAAGTATGCCGCGGACCTGATCCTGTCGCGGCTGCCGAACGTGGGCATCGCCCGGTTCCGCATGCCGGTGGACCATCTCTCGACGGGGAAAAACCTGATCGACAAACTGGTGCGCTATCCCAAGGTGATCGACGTCGAGAACAGCCTCACGATCCTCGAAGACCTGGTCTCCGCGTGCTACCAGCTCCTCGAGAAGCGCGCGACCGGCATCTTCCATGTCGTGAACGAAGGGACCATCCGCCATCGCGAGATCCTCGACCTGTACAAGAAATACGTGGACCCCACGCACCAATGCGAATGGATCACGGCCGAGGACCTGGTGAAACAAGGGCTTGCCGCCCGCAAGCGCTCGAACGTCTTCATGCAGTCGCCGCGGCTGGCAGAACTGGGAATCCGGTTACGGCCGGTGAAGGAGGCCATGGAAGAGACGATGCGTAAGTATGCCTTCTTCAAGCAGGCCAAACAGCTCGAGGGGCGCTGGAACCTCCACATCGCCCCCCGCAAGAACGAGACCAAGGGCGTGATCACGGCCGGCGGCATGGGCACGCGCCTGCGACCGCTCACCAACATCACCAACAAGCACCTGCTCCCCATCTTTAACCAGCCGATGATCCTGTACCCCCTGCAGACCCTGCTCCGCTCGGGCATCAAGGACATCATCATCGTGACGGGACCAGAATACGCGCACCAGTTCATCAAGCTCCTGGGCTCGGGCCAGGCCTTCGGCTGCCAGATCTCGTACCGCATCCAAGACGAGTCGGGCGGGATCGCGCAGGCGCTGGGGATGGCGGAAGCGTTCGTCGGCGCGAGCAACGCGCTGGTGCTGCTGGGAGACAACCTATTTGAAGAGAACTTCGCCGAGGACATCCGCCACTTCAAGGGCGGGGCGCGGAGCTTCTACCAGCGCGTCGAGCATCCCGAGCAATATGGGGTCGTGGAAGTGGATGCGGCGGGGAACGTGCTTTCCATCGAGGAGAAGCCCAAGCAGCCGAAATCGCCGTACGCGCAATTGGGCGCCTATCTCTACGACAGCAGCGTCTTCGACGTGATCCGCTCGCTCAAGCCGTCCGCGCGCGGCGAGCTCGAGATCGCGGAAGTGAACGACGCCTACCGCAAGCAGGGCACGCTCACGGCCCGCGAGATCACCAGCCAATGGTTCGA
>CAZIMD010000046.1:2173-8263 GCA_964540365.1 uncultured Gammaproteobacteria bacterium | reverse complement strand
TGGCGGGTCGGAAGGGATTCGAACCCTCGGTCTTCTCCGTGACAGGGAGACGTGTTAACCGGGCTACACCACCGACCCAAAACGTGATTTGTACGGGCGGGAGGATCCTAGCAAACGGCCAAATCTTTGGCAAGAAGGGGAGTCCCTCGCCAGGGTAGGGGGCCCGTGCTATAACCGGAGACATGTCTTGGCTTGTCGTCGTCGAACAGTGGATGGTCGGCCTTGCCGCCCACGTGCCGTTACCGGCCTACCTTGCGATCGGGGAGGTGATCGAAGAGGTCATCTCGCCGATCCCGTCCCAGGCCGTTCTGATCACGGCGGGGACCATCGCCCAGGCCCAAAAGGTGCCCCTGATCGGGCTGGTCCTGCTGGCGGTCCTGGCGGCGGTCGTGAAGACGGCGGCGACCACCCTCTATTTCCTGCTCGCCGGGGTCGTCGAGGACAAGCTGATTTATCGTTTCGGGAAGTACCTGGGGATCACCCAAGGCGGCGTCGAGGCCATCAGTCGCCGCCTCAACCGCAGCCGAGCCAAGGAATTCCTGTCCCTCTTCGCCATCCGTTGCCTGCCGATCCTGCCGAGCGTTCCCGTGTCGGTGATGTGCGGGATTTTGAAGGTCGACCGGCGCGTCTTCGTCTTGGCGACCTTCGGCGGGAACCTCATCCGTGGGCTGATGGTCTTGTTGACGGGGTATCTGGGGTTCGACGTCCTCGAGTCGTTCGCGCAGGGCGCGATCGGGGCCCGGACGTTCCTCGCCCTTGGGGCCCTTGCCCTCCTGGTCGGATTTTTTGGCTGGGGATACTGGAAGCGCTATAAGCAGCCGGCGGAATCGGCAGAGGGAAGTCCTGCGGGGCTTGACAAATAGCCTAATTTGTACCAGAATCGAGTATTCGCTCCCAAACCGTTGGGGCGAGCGTTCCGTGTGTCGAAAAAACGCCAGTATTGGCAAAAAATGAGGCATCCGCCTCAGGGAGTTCGTGCCATGCGCCTTGCGTTCCTGGGCCTCACGGCCCTGTCCCTCGCCCTCACCGCGTGCCTCTTCGAGCAGAACCAGGTCGGCCCGCCCCCGCTCCAGGATCCCGGTCGTCCCGCCGTGGGCAGCCGGTGCGGTCCGGAGACGGAGCCGGTCGTCCCCAATGCGGGGTGCCGGTTCTGCCGGGAGTCCTTCCTGGTCTGCGTCTCCGGCATCTGGGATTGCGCCGACCCGGTCGGCGGCGCGGCCTGCACCCCGCTGCCGCCCGCCGACGCGGCGTCGGACGCCGGGGTCGATGCGGCGGTCTCCGATGCGATGGCCGATGCCGCCCCCGAATCGGGTGCCGACGTGCGGGTGGACCGCGCTTCGGATGTCTCCGACGCCGCGACGGATGCGGACGCCGCTCCTGCGGCTGACCGTCCCGCGGACGCCGTGGTCCCGGACGCGAGCGTCTCGCCCTACGCCTGCCCCATGGACAGCCATCCCGAGGGCTCGCCCTGCCGCAACTACGCGGGCGCCTGTGCCCGCGACGGGGCCTGGCGCTGCGACGCCCTCACGGGCCTGCGGCGGTGCGTGTCGCCGCCAGCCGGCCAGCCGACGCCCGAGGTCTGCGACGGCCTCGACAACGACTGCGATGGCCTCATCGACGAGGGCATCGCGCCCACCACCTGCTACAGCGGCCCGCCCAGCACGAGCGTACGCGGCACCTGCCGCCTCGGGCTCCGTCGCTGCCTCTCGGGTCGCCTGAGCGACTGCGAGGGGGAGGTCCTGCCCCGCGGGTTCGAGACCTGCGGTGACGGCCTCGACAACGACTGCGACGGGCAGGTCGACCAGGGCTGCTGCGGGACCCTGGGCTTCGCCCCTGACCCCTGTGCCCGGGGGATCGGGACCTGCCGTCGCAGTGGGGTGCTCACCTGCGCCAGCGGCCAAATCCGGTGCTCGGTCGTCGCGGGGACGCCGGTTCAGGAGATCTGCGCCAACGGTGCCGACGACGATTGCGATGGCATCACCGATGAGAGTCCCTGCGTCGTCGCGCCCCCGCCCTGATGGTCCTTACGGTCGTTCCGCTGCATGCGGGACGGCCGTTCTTCTTTTTTTGCCTGCATGATACGCTGTCAATATGTTGCGGCGCCCGGCCGTCCTCTTTCTGCTCCTTCTTGGCGCGCTTGTCGGCGTGGGTTTGGCGTTTGAGGCCCTTCCGTTGCTGATCTTGTTTTTTTCGGGAATCCTGCTCGCGCTCGTCTGTTGGCGAATGCCATTGGTGGTGGGGACGGTTGCGCTCGCCTGCGCGCCCCTGATCGGTTGGCTCTTCTCGTTCCGTCTCGATCCGGGCGGGTTCGCCGAGCGGGCGTTCGGCGGATCGATCGACGTGCCGCTTGCCGACCTCGCGGCGTTCGTGGGGATGGCGTCGGTGGGGGCGTGGGCGATCCGCCATCATGCCTGGAAAGACGTCTGGCGGCGCTTGCCATTTGCGCGGAGCTACCTGGCGCTCGTCGCCGCGCACCTCGCGAGCGCGCTCTCGACGGCTCGCCCCGATCCGGTCGGGGTCGCGAAGTTCACGCTCCGGCCGGTCGCCTTTTCGTATCTCGCCTTCGTCGCGCTGCCGGTGCTGCTGTTGCGTCGGTGGCAGGACGTTCGGCGCTCGTATGGGCTGTTCGTCTTTGGGGCGGTCGTGTTCGCTCTCCAGGGCTTTTTCTCGCTGTTCGTGGACGCCGGGTTCTCGCTCCTCTCGCTTCAGCGGGCGCGCCCGCTGCCCGTGTTTGGCGTGTATCCGATCGGCATGAACCATAACGTGCTCGCGGAATGGTTGGTGGTCGCGGGGCCGTTCGCGTTGGCTTTGGGCTGTTGGACGCATGACGCGCGGGTGCGGCGCTGGTGCTGGGCGGCGGCGGGGCTATGTGTGGCGGTCGCGTTATTGACGTTTGCGCGGTCGGCTTGGATCGTCATCGTCTTGCAGGTCCTGGTCGCGGGCGCGACGGTCTGGCGTTCGCAAGCGGCGAAGGCCTGGGTCTGGTTGGCACGCATCGGTTGGGTGCTCATCCTGCCGCTCGCGGGGTACATGGCCTGGTTCTCGTTGCGGGCCGAGGTCGCGACCTCGACGGACGCACGGGCGATGCTTACGGGGATCGCCTGGCGAGCCTTCTTGGACCATCCGTTCGTCGGCATCGGGGCCGGGACCTTCACGGGCCAGGTCTGGGAAACCTGGGGGTACCGCTTGCTTTTTGGCGGGGCGATGGATGCGCATGGCGTGCTGCAGAAGGTCCTTGCGGAAACGGGCCTCGTCGGAGTCGTCGCTTATCTCCTGGTATCGGTGACCGTTTTTCATCTCGTGTGGCAGGCGGTCCGTCGCCTTGGTTGGCGGCACCGGATCGGGCGCGGCCTTGCGTATGCGGCGGTCGGCGTGATGGGGGCCTGGACGTACCAGCTGTTTAATACCACCTATTGGTCGGCGAAACTGTGGCTGCCGATCGGCTTGTTCTTTGCGGCCGCGGCCCTCTGCCGGCGTTCCCGATATGTCTAGGCATGTCCTGTTGGCGGTATGGAGCATGGGTCGGGGCGGGGCCGAGCGCATGGTCGTCGATCTGGCGCGTCGCCTTCCGAAGCGTGGGTTCATCCCGCGGATCGTGGCCCTGGGCGGGGGCGGCCCGCTCGAAGAGGAGGTCCGCGCCCTCGGGATCGACCTGGAGATCGGCCCGGAGACCACGGACCGTCGCGAGACGCGGGCGTTCGCCCGGCGCGTGCTCGCCTCCCTGCCAAGCGATACGATCGTGCATACGCACTTGGGGGCGGACCATTGGCTCGGTTGGCCGGCGAAACGCCGCGGATTCGCGTGGGTGTCGACGTGCCACAACGACGACCGCGACGATCCGTGGTGGAAGCGCCGCTTGCATGTTTGGACCTGGAACCGCGCGCATGCCGTCGCGTGCGTCTCGGAGACGGTGAAACGGTTTTGGATGGCGGAGGGGTTGTCTCCGGAGCGCGTCCTGACGATCCCGAACGGCATCGATCTCGCCCGGTTTACGCCCAAGACCCGCCTGACGTATGGCGACGTGCCGCTCCTCGTGACGGTCGGTCGGTTGGCGCCGCAAAAACGGCAGGAGTGGCTGCTGCGGGCGCTCGCCCCCATCCATCGGCCGTGGCGCCTGGAGCTGGTGGGGGATGGCCCGTTGCGCGGACCGTTGGAGGCGCTTGCGGAGACGCTCGGCATCCGTGGGCGCGTCTCCTTCCGTGGGGCCGTCGCCGACGTGCGCCCGTTCTTGCAGCGTGCGGACCTGTTCGCATTCCCGTCGGCGTGGGAAGGGCAGGGGATCGCCGTCCTCGAGGCGGCGGCCTCGGGGGTGCCCCTTCTGCTGAGCGACCGGCCGGCATTTCGCGAGTGGCTCGACGATGGGGCAGCGACCTTCGTCGCGGATGACCTGTCCGCCTGGACGGAGGCGCTCGAGTACGCCCTCCGCACCCCCGAAGCGATGCAGCTCCAAGGGTGGAACGCCTATGAAGCGGTCTGTCGTGTCGGCTCTTTGGACGCCATGATCGACGCCTATGTCTCCTGTTACGCATCTGCCGTCACCTATGCGCATTCTGCACGTCAATAAGTTTTTCGATATGCATGGCGGGGCCGAGGTCTATCTCCACGGGCTCATGGATCGCCAACGCCAGCAGGGCCATGAGGTCCATGTCTTTGCGACCAGGAAGCCGGGTACGCGTCCGCATCCGGACGAGGCCTGGTCGCCGACGTACCATGCGTATGACAAGTTTGAAGGCGTCGGCGCCGAGCTGGCCAAGGGGTCCTTGCTGGCGGACGCGACGAAGGCCCTGTCGTTCATCTGGAACCGCGAGGCGCGTCGCCAATTTGCCGCGATGGTTGAGGCCATTCGGCCGGACGTGGTGCATCTGCATAACCTGTACCATCACTTGTCGTCCTCGATCCTGGCCGAGATCCGCGCGCGGAAGCTGCCGTGCGTGCAGACCTTGCATGACTACAAGCTCGCCTGCCCGAACTACAAGATGTTCACCCAAGGCTCGCCCTGTGAGCGCTGCCGGGGCGGGGACTATACCCAAGCGATTCGCAACCGGTGTTTTAGCGCGAAATTCGCCCCAAACGTCTTGGGCGCCTTCGAGATGCACTTCACGAAGATGACGGCGGCGTACGAGCGGACGGTCCATACGTTCCTGTGCCCGTCCAAATTCATGCAGGAGAAGATGGCGGCTTGGGGTGAACCGGCGGGGAAGCTGGCGCGCGTCCCGAATCCCACGGCGATCCCCGCCGCCCCGGCGACCCGCGGTGGCGGGTACGTGCTCTATGCGGGACGCCTCTCGGAAGAGAAGGGGCTGGAGGTGTTCTTGCGTGGGGCGGCGCGGGTGCCGGACGTTCCTGTGTGGATCGTGGGAAAGGGGCCGCAGGAGATGTTCCTGAAGCGGCTCGTCGCCGAGCTGGGCGCGTCGCATGTCCAGTTCCTGCCATTCAAAACGCCCCAAGAATTGGCCGAAATTCGTGCCCGGGCCGAAGCGGTCGTGTTGCCGACGCGCATGTATGAAAATGCCTCTGGCGTGCTCTTGGAGGGGCTGGCGGCGGGGTTGCCGTGCCTCGCCTCGAACATCGGCGGTAATCCGGAGCTCGTCGAAGACGGGAAGAGCGGGTGGCTGGTCGATCCGAACGATCCGGGGGCGTGGATGCGGGCGCTTGTCGCGTTCACGCAAGCCTCCCCGACTCGGCGCGAGGAGATGGGGCGGCATGGGCGCGCCTTCATCCAGCGCGAGCGGACGTGGCAGGGACATTTGGAGAAGGTGCAGGCCATTTACGGGGAAGCGATGAGCGGACGAGCGCGGGCGCGTTAGGGATGGCGGAAGTCCCCTTCGCGGGGCTTTTTCGGTTTGGCGTGCGTTCGAAGGGTGTTGCGTCAAAAAAATCCCTGGAGGTTTCAGGGGTCGGGTTCCTCTTCGACGTGCTCCGCGCCTTCCGTCTCGGGCGGTTGGACCGCTTGGAGCCGCTTCTTCGCCTCTGCGAACGACAGGGTCGGGAGCTTGAGTCCGCAGACCGTCGCCGTGGGGGCGTGGGGCGTAAACAGGACCCACCAGGCCGCGCCGCGCGTGATGAGGAGCTCGGTGCGGGCGAGCGTCG
>CAZIMD010000046.1:0-2073 GCA_964540365.1 uncultured Gammaproteobacteria bacterium | reverse complement strand
GGCATCCGGGCCTCCTCGCGGGACTCTGCGGGAAAGCGGTCGGGCTGTCAACCGGGGAGTGGGGGGAGGAAACAAAAAAAAGCCCCCAAGCCGCTCCGGGTCGGACCCGTTTCTTGGAGGGGGATGGGGGTCTCGCGCTCCGATCTCGCGGCAACACGGACAAGCACGTCGCCTTGCCGGGAGATCGGAGCGCGTGATACGGCGCTCCTTGTTATGAATGTCCAGACGGATCGAGCGGACAAGCGATTTCTCCGTTCGAGGGTCTGGCGGAGCGAGGGGGCTCCGCCGCGTCCAGGGAGGGCCTGGACGAGGAGGGTGTTCATGGCGACGGCCATCGTACACGCGTGCACCCCTGCACGGTGTCGGGCTCGCCTTTGGATGACGCGGACCGTGCCCGTGGGGGCAGGAACGCGAATCCAGGATGGGTCCCTGTTTAAGCTCAGGGAAGGTCGCGGATCGGGTCCGCCCCATGCGGCTCCTAGGCAAGAACGTGCCGTGGAACCGACGATTCCGCTTGCGCTCCTCCGGACGGATGATGGGCCGGGGGAGCGTAGCGAGGCGTGAGAGTCCACGATTCATCGCGCGTACCGGACAACCCGAGCGCAATGCGGCAGAGACTCTCTGGCGACGCGTCGGATCCTGCCGGGGCAGGTCCCGCGTCCCCGCGCCGTCGTGGCGCTTTCGGCCTGCGTTGGTGTCGCAGGCGTCTTCGAGGGTGCCCTGTCGGTTCAGGGCGCCGATTTTGGGCTAGGCCCAATCCTCACGACGCGTGGCCCGCCTGGCCTACGCGACGTTTTTTGGAAGCTGTGCTCATGGGGCACGACCCAACATTCCGCCCAGCGGAAAACCGCCGCAGCGCTGATAGATCTCCCCTTGGCGCGCGGGCGCGCGCCTCCCATCGCCTGGTGGCGACGAGTCCGGACCATCCCCATCGACGGCCCGTGCGCGAATCGCCCTGTCCATCCAGGGGCTTCAGTGTACGGGGGGAGCGGTCCCCCCGACCCGCGCGAGGTCAGGGCAAGGAGGTGCCCTGGCGCCGCTTTGGCCTTTCGGCGCGCCGATCCGGCCCCTGAAGAGGCGCCGTCTGGCAGAGACAAGAAGGTGCCTGGGACGTGTTCCCGCGCCTGGCCGTGAGACCAAGTGCGCCATCCCTTGGTTCGGCGACCCCTCGCCGCCCCTGCGCCCTGGGTGGGGCGCTTACCCTCTCTGCGGGCAGAGAGAGCTTCGTCTCACGGAGATGGGCAGGAAGCACCCGATCCATCACAGAGAGACGCGACGCCTGGCGGGCACGTGCCCTGGCTCCGCGACCCTTTTTTAAGGGGTCAAGTGAACGGTGGAGACGCCGGGAATCGAACCCGGGTCCGGGAGAGCGTCGGCGGATCATCTACGTGCGTAGCGGGGATGGTTCGGTTCCCCACGGGACCTAGCACGTCTTGCCGTGCGGCGACCGGGCTCACCAGGCCCGTCGGTTCCCCTCGTTTCCGTGATGGGGCGACGTTCCCGCAAGGCGGTGTCACGACGGAGATAAGGCAGTCTCCCCGCCGTCAAGCCGTATTTACGTCCGGTCCCTGCCTGGCGAACAGGGGAGACGTCCGGTCAGGGACCGGAGGAACTGTCAGGCCGCAGTTCAGTGGCGCCTGTTTTTACGTGGCCTCAGGCTCCACGGCACGCAGACCCGCGTTCGCGATCCCCCGTCGAAACCTGTCGTCCCCAGATCGGCGATCCGTCCCTGATATTCACGGGGTGAATATCGTCGACGGGTCGCCGATGGAGCGTGGCCAACGGGGGCATGAAGTCTATCCGATCGGGCTCCGGACGGCCTCGGTACGAAGGGGGTTGAGGCCTTCTGACGGGGGCTGGGGGAGGGCGTCCGCGCGACGACCAGAATAAGGGCGACAAAAAAACGAGGAAGTCCTCGCATCTCTGCGCACACTTCACGGGCTTTCTCCGAAGAGAAAGGGGTATCACGGACGGCGACGCGCCTCCGAAACGGGCTCGGAAGCGGTCTTGCAGGCGGGGCCTGCTGCCATCACGAGAGGTACCCTAACAAAGGCCGTATTGTTTGTCAAGTAT
>CAZIMD010000045.1:0-9203 GCA_964540365.1 uncultured Gammaproteobacteria bacterium | reverse complement strand
GTTCGGATTGTCGAGGGCCGTTGCCGCTTCGCAGCGACAAGAGCAGGGTAGCGGATTCTAGCAAGGATTGTCCGTCTTGTCAAGGGTATTTTTGGGATTAACTGCTGAAAAATGGCTGTATGGAGCCGAATCTTGTTTCTCTTCGGCAACGAAAATTTTCGTTGTTCATGTTAAGCCTTCGCTTTGCCCGCGCGTTCCGTATTGAGGTGTCTGTCATTTTTCCACGTATTCTTACGAAAAAACACCCATGAAGGGTGCTTTTCCTGCTTACGCCTGCTTCTTCTTTGCGATCTTGGCCGCGCGCTTCTTGGAAATCTGCATCAGCTTGCGCTTTTCGCCCTGGATGACGCCCTCGTTGATGAGGAGGTTGTTCACCGTGTCGGACATTTGCGCCCCCTTGCTGATCCAATGGAGGATGCGCTCCTTTTCGAGGGTGACCTTGGCCGGGTTCACGAGGGGGTTGTACGAGCCGAGGATCTCGAGGGCCTTGCCCCACGGGTCGCGGCCTTTTTCGCTGACGATGAAGCGGTACGACGGCTGGCCTTTCTTGCCGATGCGGCTCAAACGGATGGTCAACATGATGAGGATGGGGCTAAAAAGCCCTAGATTTACAGATAATTTCGGACATGGAGCCTCATGGTGTACCAGCACCACGAGGTCCTGAGCATGGGTGGAAGGCTACCGAAGAGGGCATTTTTTGTCAAGAACGAGCCGTTTTTCCCCACAGGCACTTGATTTTTTGCGAAAAATGTGGTATTCTGTAAGCAACCCTGATACAGGGCTAATCCTTAGCATCATTTGATGATCCACGTCGCTATGGCCGACATCCAGCATGACCAACAGTTCTTGGAGACGGTGGTGAAAGCGATTGTTAACAAGCCGGAACTCGTGAAGGTGACCCGCGAGGTCGACGAGCTCGGCGTGTTGCTCACCCTTTACGTCGACCCATCCGACATGGGCTTCGTGATCGGCCGTCGCGGCCAAATGGCCCAAGCGCTCCGCATCCTCCTCAAGGGGGTTGGGGCGAAGGTGAACGCCCGTATCAACATGAAGATCTACGAACCGGAAGACGCCCGCCGCGCGCACCAGGAGACGAAAGCCTCCGGCGCCGCCGCTCCCCGCCACGGGGAGGCGGGCCTCGTCACGGACGAGGACCTGCAGGGCCTCGGGATCTAACACGCGCCAGCCTTCGGGCTGGCGTTTGTTTTGGTTGTGTAGTACAACCCGTTCGATATGCCGAAGCCCCTCCGCGTGGATATCCTCACCATCTTTCCCGAGCTCGTGGAGCCGTATCTCCACGCGGCCATGCTTGGGCGTGGCGAGGCGGCGGGGGCGCTGAAGCTTGCCGCGCACCAGCTGCGGCAATGGACCCATGACCGGCACCAGAAGGTCGACGACCGCCCGTTCGGCGGTGGGCCGGGGATGGTGATGAAGGTCGGGCCGTTTTTTGAGGCGTTGCAATCGTTCGGGATTTTGACGAAAAAAGGGATGCGCTCGAAGACGGCGAAAAAGACCCGCGTGATCCTGATGAGCGCGAAAGGGAAACGGTTCACGCAGGCCGATGCGCACCGCTTGTGTTCATACGAGCGCTTGGTGTTTTTGTGTGGGCGGTATGAGGGCGTGGACGAGCGGGTAGCCGAACACCTGATTGATGAGGAGCTTTCGCTTGGGGATTTCGTGTTGACGGGCGGGGAGCTGGCGGCGCTCACCATGACGGATGCGGTGGCGCGGTTGCGGCCGGGCGTGTTGGGGGATGACGCGTCTTCCGAAGACGAATCCCATAGTGAGGAAGGGGTCTTGGAATATCCGCAATACACGCGGCCTGAAACGTTCGTGCCCGCGAAGGGGACGGAGTGGAAGGTGCCCGAGATGCTCTTGAGTGGCGACCATGCGAAAATCGCGGCGTGGCGGGCAGGGAAGAAGGGGAGGAAGTGATGGTGGCGTACGGTTGGGGCTGAGAAGGTCGCTGAAGGCCGTATTTTTGCTAGATCTTGGCCGAATATCCCTTGACGCGGCAGGGGTTTTGGCGTAGGGTCCACGCGCGACAGGCGTTCTGCCTGCCTTCACGAGGAGATGTACGATGGCAAGGGAACAGGGCCTCTTTTTTCACTTCGACCGCAACTCGGCGGGTCAGCTCTGGCTCGGCGTGCGGGCGGATCCGGACGAGGCCGTGGGCTTCTCCGTCTCCATCAACGGGTACGGGGCGCCCCGGGACCCGCTCACGGACGGGAACTTGCAGCGGTACCTGTCACAGGTGTTCGGCTGGCTCGATCTCCACGAGCGCCGGGTGCGCGAGGTCTTCCTCTGCGGCGGCTACACCAACCGCCACGACCTGAGCGAGGCCGAGGCGATGCGGGGGTGGATCGCGGTGCATCGGCCGACCTGGCTCGATCGCGTGCGGCTCATCGACAGCACGGCCTCCGTGCGCGAGAACATCGTGGCCTTCGATGCGGAGATGGCATCCGGGCTGCACCCGGTGCTGTTCTGCGAACGGTCGCGCATCTGGACGGTCTTCTGGCTGGCCCAATGCCTCTTCCGGGCGGATCGGCCCGTGACCGCGGCGGGGGTACGGTTCGATGAGCGGTCGCTGCGGTTCGGCCATCGGCTCGCGCAATTCTTCTTCCACGCGCCGATCGAGCGGCTGAGCCTGGCGTGGCCGTGGCTCGACCGGTGGCGGACGCGGCAGCGGCTGCGGCGGATCGCGCAGGCGCGGGCGGCATATGACGCCGAGCGCCAACTCAAGGGGGGCGGCACATGAGGGTCTGCCTCGAGCCGATCAGCGAGGATGACCAGCCCATCGAGGGGCTGCACGCCTGCGGCTGTCGCGCCGCCACGCGAGTGGTCCGGACGGAGCATGGGTCGGAGACCCATTTCGCGCATGCGCTCGTGCTCGAGCTCTGCGCGTGGCATCGTGGGGTTCAGGAAACGTTCGAGCGGATGGCGGGTCAGCCGCTGCCGTATCCGGTGTGGGTGCCGGAGGGGAGCCCGCTCGCCTGTCCGCGTGAGGGATGCGGCCAGCCGGTCGCCGGGTTGCGCCGCGAGCTCGCCTTGCCGCACCCGTACTATCCGCACGACCGCTATGTCGCGGTCTGCCTGGCCCATCAGGGGGTGCCCATCGAATGGGTGCCGCTCGACCTGCCGCACCCAGAAATGACGGGTCTGCCTCCTTAGCGGAGGTTTTTTTGTTTCCCCATGGGGATGGATGAGGGAGATTATCCATGAGTTATGCCAGGTGCGTTCGTCCATCCGGGGTGGACGTTTGCCTTGAATCATGTAATGATCGCCACGGACGTCTGCTTGCAAAGGAGGTCAGCATGTTCCAGCTGCATCGATGGTATCAGGTGCTCGCGCTCACGGCCGAGCGGTTCGAGGCGCTGCACAAGGCCGTCCGCCAGGGAGTCGGTGACAGGCCCCTGCGGATCCGGTGCCTGCCGTTCCAGCTCCCGGCCGACGACCCGTCCGGGGAGAGCGGTCCGCCGCCGGTGGGGCTGATGCCGCTGGGCCCGTCGAACGTGCTCGCCTGTGGGCCGCTCGCGTACACGGTCTTCCGCCATCGGAAGCTCGAGGCGTTCTTCCGGGAGGCCTACGGCCCGCTGGAGGAACGCTGGGTGACGGTGCGGCGAATCCGCGACGTGGGGTTTCGGCTCACGATCGCGCCGACGGAAGAGGCGGAAGGGGGCCAGCTCGCTTCATTCCTCTTCGAGGCGGACCAGAGGCTCGACCGCTCCTGGTGCCCGCCGCCGCAGGATCCGGCCTTCCTCGCCCGGTCCGTCGAGGCGATCGCCCTCAAGACGATGGAGCTGATCTGGGACCAGTCGCGGCTGCCCTGGCCGCGCGTGCCGCATCTCGACCGTCCGGGCGCGCTCGGGTTCGAGCTCGCGCCGGGGCTGTGGATCGCGCTGCCGAGCCACTGGCTGGCGACGGGACATCGCGAGAACATCGTCCCTGCGCTCATCCTCGATCCGGAGCGGTATGCCTGGCGCGAGGGGGCGGATCCTCGCCACCGCCTCCTGCCGCAGAACGCCTACCTCGCCGCCGACCTCTCGGGGTATGGCGACCGCTCCCGCTGGGAGCAGCGGCTGCGGCAGGTCGGCGAAGATCCGGACGCGCTGCCGACGATCCGGCAGGTGGTGGCGGACCTGTGCGTCGATCGTGCGACGGGCGAGGCTCCCGCGACGATCGAATGCCGGCCGTTCGTGTGGGCGCGGTTGGTGGACTTCTGACAGGCTGCGAGCGTACGGCGCTCGTTTTTTCATGCGCGGAGGCTTGACGAGCGGGGCGGTTTTTGCTAGCGTAGGCGCTGGATCCCCAAGGGGAGAAGGAGGCGAGAAATGATCTGTCTTTCCATCGGCCATCGAGTACGCACGCTCACCGCCGCGCGGTTCGCGGAGCTCATGGAACGCAAGGCGTGGTGCGAAGCCAAGCACCGTTCCTTCGGGTTCCGCTGCCAGCCGTTTTACACCGTCGACACCGATCCCGGCGTAGCGATCCAGGAGGTACCCGAAGATTTTCGCATGCCGCCGGTACTCGGGATCTTCCCGCTCATCAACGGGGAGCCGATCGTCCGCGGACCCTTCTCCTGCACGGTCTACCACGATATCTGCGTTGAGCGGTTCTTCCGCACGCTCACGGGGATGGCCGATGTCGACATCGACGTGACGTTGGAGGCGTGCCCGGAAGGATTCCGCTTGACGACCCATGACCGCTCCGGCCTCATCGGCGTGGGCGGGCACGCGAAAACGTTCGCTTTCGCCGAGCGTGAGGCGGGCGACCAGGAGTGGCTTCGTGCCCCGCGTGACGAGGCGTTCCTGCGGCGCTCGGTCCCGGCCGTGCTCCAGGTGCGTCGGGAACAGGAGCTCGACATGACCCGCCGCTCCAAGCCGCCGCTGCCGCTCCTCGATGATGATGACCTGCTCGCGTTCGAGGTGAAGCCGGGAGCGTGGATCACGGTGCCGAACCTGATGTCCTGGGGGTTCGTCGGCGACGCCGTCCCGGCGCTCATCCTCCATCCCGAGCGATATCGCTGGCGGGAGGGGATCGAGCCGCAGCACGTGTTGCTGTCGCGCGAAACGTTCCTGGCTGCGAACCTGACCGCCTTCGGCAGGCGGGAAGCATGGGAGGATCGGATGGAGGCCATCTTCTTCGAACGGCGTGATGCGCCTGCCGCGTGGGAAGCGGTCAGGGCAGCCATCGACCGCCTGTGCATCGAGCGCGAGGGCGGGACCTCGGGAGGCGACTTCGCCTGTCGAGCGTTCAACTGGACGCGGTACGTCGAAGCCTAGGATCACGAGCCAAGCGGCTCGATTTTTTTTGCGCTGCACAAGGTTTTTCGTATGTCTTTCGTGTGCGGGTGGGCGGGCTCTGACGTTGTACGCCAACGGTTGACAGCGGGTCCGTTTCCTGGTAGCGTCCATGATAGCTCGTTTTTCAGGACAGGAGGGTAAAATGTCGCACGAGCCCAACTGGTATCAGGTCCTCGGGCTCGAGCCTGGGGCCTCAATGCTGCAGATCAAGTCTGCCTATCGCGCCCAAGTCGGGGAGACGCACGAGGACCGGCTCCAGGGCCTGTCGGACGCCGAGCGCGAGAAGATGAGCCGGAAGTATCGGGAGACGGTGCAGGCGTATCGGGTCCTGAGTGATCCGGCGGCCCGTCAGCGGTTCGACCGGCGGTTCGCGCCCGTGCGTTCGCTCCGCGACCTGCTGCTGCGCCCCTCCGGGGAACGCGTCGGTAGCCAGCTGTTCGCGCATGGGCTCAAGGAGCCGGGCCGCGGTGAGGACCTGCTTTCCCTGACAACGGTCCCGAGGACCGATTGGCAGGCGGGCGCGATGGTCGAGGTGAGGGTCGGAGAGGAGACGGTCCGCGTCCCGGTTCCGACGGACCTCACGCGGCGATGGCTGCGTTTCGAAGGGCGAGGGGCACCGGGATCCAATGGGGGATCCGCCGGCGACCTGTTCGTCCGTGTCGATCTGACGTAGCAAGGAGAGGCCTATGTCGAAGTCAGCGGTGATCGATCAGATGCGTGCCCGCGAGTTTCAGCACGCCTTCTGGACCTACGTTCGTCCCGAGAGCGACCTTCGTGGCACGGCCGCACGCAAGATGGCGGCCCTGGACCCGGACCTGTTCATCGAGCAGATGGGCGAGGTTCCGCAAGACGTGGCCGTGATCTTCTCGGCCGAGGTCGCGGCGCATGACCGGATCGCCTGGTCCGAGATCCTTTCCCGGAAGGGCACCGCGCGGGTGGACGCCTTGCGTGCGCGGCTCGATGCCGGCCGGCGGCCGTTTCTCTTCGCGAGCGCCGACCATCCCGCCAGGGCCATGTTCGAAGCGCTGTTCAAGCGGCCGGATGGCATCGTGCTGTGCGCGGCCGTGAGTCGGTACCTCGCCTGGGCCATCCAGCAGCCGCCGTATCGGCCGCACCTCTTCATGGGGAACGCCCCCGTGGAGCCCCTCCACCTCGAGGAGAAGGGCCCGGACCGCACGGGCCTGCTCTTCGACGAGCGGGATGACGATCCCGACCCTTCTGATCCTGACGGCGATGCGGCGGGCAACGGGCCCGCCCTGATCGAGGCGCTCGACGAGTGCCGGGAGGAGAATGACGATGACGAATGAAGCGACGTCAGACCCCACCCCCGCGGACGCGCTCGCGGCGGTGCGCGAGGAGCGCCAGCGCGCCTTGAGCGCGTTCGCCCACGACCATCCGGACGTGGGGATGACGCTGGCCAAGTCGGCCCGCGCCGTCGAGGACGTCCTCGGGGCGATCGTCGATCCCGCCGAGGCCCGCGAGGCGTTCGAGGCCTCCCTGGCACCGGACCGTCGCCTCGACCTGCTCGTGGTGATGGGTGACATCGACGCCGTCGCGTTCACGCACGCGGCCCCCGCCGATGCCTTCGCGGCCATCCTGATGGCGCTTCTCGACGACCGTCTGGTCAAGACGGGCGCCGCCTACGACGACACCGAGATCCAGCCCATCGCCTCCGCCGCCAAGGCGAGCGTCCGGTCGGATCCCGATGACGACGAGGACAAGGACGCGGTGAGCGCGGACGAGGAGGACGAGGACGAGGAGGACGACCGATACGAGCCCGTGGACGCCAAGCCCGGGGACGAGGTCGATCCCACCGACCTTCTCCCCTGGATCCACAAGCTCCGCAGTCGTCCCGACTACGAGCGCCTGCTCGACGAGGTCTTCTGCCGGCATGCCTTCCGCGACTGGGTCCTCATCGCCCTGCTCGCGGCGGCGGGGGACGACGACGAGGAGGTCTCGGCGCACGCCATCGACGAGCTGGGCCTCGACGTGCGCGATGCCCGCGAGCGACTGCGCCAGCTGATGCCGCAGATCGACGAGGAGTACCGCCTCAACCGTCCCGAGCTGCAGAGCGAGCTCGAGCGGTTCCGCGGCGAGATGCGCGCCCCCGCCAAGACGGCGGCGCAGCAGCAGGTCGACGCCCTCAAGGACGCGATCGACCTCTGACGACACCCTGGCCCGGGGCCCGCTCACCCGAGCGGACCCCGGGCCTCTTTCCTTCTTGTTTCACACGGTTTCCGCACGGTTGCGGGGACGGTGTGAGCCAAGAACCCTGGCTCCCGTTCCTTCCCATCACCCCCAAGGAGCCCTCGCCATGCGCAAGCGACACGCGTTTTCTCCCATTCCCGACGAGCGTGCCCTCGCCGTCGTGCCTCCTGCTCGCGAAGAGCCGGTGCCCGTGACCGTGTTTCAGCTGTTCCTCGAGGCGCTCGGCGTCTCGGTGGAAAACGAGCCCATCCGCCTCGGTCTCGCCTGGGCTGACCTGCCGCTCGAGGACGTGGTCCTCTTTGGGGTCTGGCCGATCTTCCAGCGCCTCGCGGAGCGTCTTGGGCTGCCGTTCTCCGGCCTGGCCCAGGCGACCGACGAGGTGGCCCCCCGCGCCCAGCGCCTCATCGACGTGGGCCTCCTGCGGACGTATGCCTCCGCCGCCGAAGCGGCACAGGCGTTCCGCGAGACCGTCCTCGACCCGCTCGGGACGTCCCTCCAGGCGGCGGTCCGCCGGGGCGAGTCCCCGTCGTTCCGCGCGCTCGCCCTGCCTCTCTCGTTCGCCTTTTTCAAGAAGGCATTCGCGGCGGGGAAGGCGTTGGCGGATGAGATCGTGTCGTCGGCTCAGCGGATCGAACGCGAGAATTTCGGCGAGGCCCAGGTATACCTGGTCCCGGTGCATCTCGCCTCCACGGCGAATAGCGTGCCGCTGCGATACCTGAACGTTCTCGTCGATAAGGCGCAGGTGCCGTTTCCCTGGTCGATGGAGGGGGCGCCGTTCGAGTGGGCGGTTGCGCGCGGCCTGCTCGAGGAGGAACTCACGCATCTCCACCGGGTCCGGCGCCTGCAGGCGGCCCTGCGCACCATCCCGACCCGCCTCACCCTCGCTTCGAACGGGGTCTTCGAATTCCGCGCCGCCCAGCATTCCATCGCGACGGACTGGCTGAACACCCAACTGCTGTTGGCGGTTACGGAAGGGGAGGACGCGGAATACATCTGGGAGCATGCGCGCGTCTCCATGCAGGAGGCCGCGTACGCGCTGCCGGACGATACCCTGGTTGCGCTCCTGCGGGAGCGCCTGCATGCGCGTGGGTGGGCTCCTTCGCCGGCGCATGAGGCCCTGGTCTTCGCGTGGGTCCGCCAGAGCCTGGCCCGGTACCGAGCCAATCGGAATCGACCCGGGCTCCAGTTCTGGGAGGCATTCACCCGGCTCGATGTCGATGCCCACATGCGTCTCCACGGGGCGACGGGTCTTGCGATCTCTCCCGACCGCCCGGACGGCAAGATCCGACAGGCGTTTGACGCGCTCGGTGCGTCGGTCGCGGATGGCATCGATTGGCCCACGCTGGAAGAGGCGGACGTCGAGCAGCTCATCCTCGGCAGGCGCCTGCCTCTCGTCGAGATCGTGAAGCGGTTCCCTCGGCTCAGGCCGTCGGTCCGCACGGCGTGCCTCCCGCAGCTGCGTGAGGCCGTGGGTCGGAACCGTTCGGCGTATACCGCCCTCGTCCGCCTCGGCTACGTCCGCCTGGGGGTGTCCGAACTGTCCGAGGCCGAAGCGTTCCTCTCGCGTCGCACCCTGCTCACGGTTGTCCGCCGCGCTCTGCGCGACGGTGCGATTCCGGAGGAGGACTGGGTCGGGCTCTTGCTCCTGCTGAAGCGGCGTGGGCTGCGCCGGTCCGTCCGGACCATGCTCGC
>CAZIMD010000044.1:0-9603 GCA_964540365.1 uncultured Gammaproteobacteria bacterium | reverse complement strand
CCTCTCCCGGCACCCGCCGTCTCCTCGTGAGACGCGGGCGCCGGGAGTCTTTATTTTCTGAAAACAGCTTGTCTTAGCCTATTTTACGCAACGGTGGGGGAGTAGCGGCCACGCCGTCCGATGTGGTCGGGCGATAGGGTTGATGATGGACGCAGCCTCAGCTGTTTTTGTAAGAAAAATGAGGGTTTCACGTCATATGTGGGGCTACCTGATCCGGTCGCCGGCCCTTGACAAGACGGGCCATCTGTGATAGAAAAGGGAACCCCGAGGAAACAGATCCTCTGGTATTTCGGAAGGAACGAACCATGAACGCTCGATTGTTCGTCGCCACGTTCGCGTTGGCCCTCGCCGTCCCCGCCGTCAGCTACGCCCAGCAGAGCACCGGCGTCCCCACGAGCCCCGTGCACCGCCAGGACCTCCGGGCGAGCGCGCCCGACGACGCCTACAACGACCCGGCGGGCCTCGTCCGCGAGTGCCTCGCCGAGTGCTTCGCCTCCGACCCCAGCCTCCAGGCCGGCGTCTGTGGGGGCGGGGTGCGGCCCGGCGAGCTCTCGCACCGCTGCTTCGGCAGCGGGACCCCGGCCTGCGACCGGGCGGCCCGCGCGATCGCGACCGGCGCCAACCTCCTTGCCGCCGTCAGCCGGCGCTGCCAGGAGCCCCCGACGCCCGCCGCGGCCGCCCGTCCGGCCGCCGCCGAAGTCGACCGCGACGCCATCCGTCGCCGGCGCGAGCAGCGCGCCGACGCCCAGTGCGGTTCGGCTGGCGCCCTCCGCGCCATGTGTCGCCGCTGCGCGATGAGCGGCGACCGGACGGTCTGGCTCTCCGGGAACTTCTCGCCGGCGGTCATCCGGATGATGGCCGGCCGCAGCGACCTGGCGCCGCCCAGCGAGGCCGAGGAGTACCGGTTCCGCTGCCAGGGCAGCGACACCGCCCCGCTCGTCGGGGCGCTCGGTTCGCTCGGCCGCGAGGTCGAGAGCGCCAACGCCCGCGTCCGCGGCGTCGAGTCGGAGATCCGGGGCCTCACCCTCACGGGCGCCCCGGCGTCCCCCGAGACGCTCGAGGGCATGCGCGTCCTGTTCCTCGCGTTCCAGCGATCGATGGCCGTCGCCGACATCCGGCAGGCCGAGAACGATCTGCGCTTCTGCATGGCGACCCGGGAGCGGGAGGGGGACGGATGCGTTCGCGTCCGTGAGGTGCTCGTCCGCATCCAGGAGCAGCACGCCCCGCTCCTGGCCCGGACCCGTGACATCAACGTCTACGGGGTCGGTCCCTTCATGGACCGCCTCGCCAGCGTCCGCGACCTCTGTCGCGACGTGACCGCCGATCGCACCATCGCCTGCATGCGCGCCCGGGAGGAGCTGTCCGGGGCCCTCACGCAGGTCATGAACCGCTCGACGTCGCACCCCTCGCCGCGCGCGCTCGCCCGCGACACGCACGCCCCGCAGACCGGGGCCCACGACGTGCCCACCCCGGTCGTCGCTCCCGCGCCGGCGCCCACCCCCGCCGCCCCGTCCCCGACGGGCGCCGGCACCGTCGTCTACCCCGAGTTCGAGTAGGCGGCCGACGGATCCCTGGCCTATCGGCATTTCGCTGGTAGGCCTTTTTCTATACGCAATACAGGGGTTGTGCGGGCCAATGCGGGTTACCGACCCTCTCCATGCGGCCAAAAACCGCCCCGGGAGGGCGGTTTTATGCGGTCTGCGGCAAGCTGTTCCGTTGGTTCTTGGGCGGGAACCCGATGATCCGTTCGACCTCGTCGCGTTCGATGGTCTCGTGCTCGACGAGGTGGGCGGCGATGGCGTCGAGCGTCGTGCGGTGGTCGCGGAGGAGCTTTGTGGCGGTCGCTTGGCCTTCCGCGATGAGGCGGTCGATCTCGCGGTCGATCAGTTCGGCGCGCGATTCGGAATAGTCGCGCTGTTCGGAGATTTCTCGGCCAAGGAAGACCATCTCGGCCTGTTGGCCGTACACGCGTGGCCCAAGGGCTTCCGACATGCCCCAGTGCGTCACCATGTTGCGGGCGAGGGCGGTCGCGTTTTGCATGTCGCTGGTGGCGCCGGTCGTGATGTCCCCAAAGACCAGTTTTTCGGCGGTATACCCGCCCAGCATCATGGCGATGTCCTCGACGTATTCGACCGAGCGACGCATGCGGCGGTCTTCGACGGGGAGCTTGATGGTGTACCCGGCGGCGCGGCCGCGGCTGATGATCGAGATCTTGTGGACGGCGTCGGCGTGCGGCGAGAGGTACGCGACCAGCGCGTGGCCGGCCTCATGGTAGGCGGTGACGCGGCGCTCCTCGTCGTTCATGAGGTGGCTGCGGCGTTCCGGGCCAAGCATGACCTTTTCGATGGAATTGATGATATCAAGCTGGTTCACCTTGTCCTTGTTTTCACGGGCGGCCAGGATGGCGGCCTCGTTCATGAGGTTGGCGAGGTCGGCGCCAGAGAAGCCGGGCGTCCGTTCGGCGATGCGGCGCAGGTTGACGTCGGGGTCGAGCGGCTTGTTTTTGGCGTGGATCTTGAGGACGTCCTCGCGGTCGTTGAGGTCGGGCGGGTCGATGACGATGCGGCGGTCGAAGCGGCCGGGGCGGAGGAGGGCCGGGTCAAGGACGTCCGGACGGTTGGTGGCGGCCATCACGATGACGCCCAGGTTGGGCTCGAACCCGTCCATCTCGACGAGGATCTGGTTGAGGGTCTGCTCGCGTTCGTCATGCGAACCGCCGAGCCCGGCCCCGCGCTGGCGGCCGACGGCGTCGATCTCGTCGATGAAGACGATGCAGGGGGCCTGCTTCTTGGCGCGGTCAAACAGGTCGCGCACGCGTGAGGCGCCCACCCCGACGAACATTTCCACGAATTCTGACCCGCTCAAGTGGAAGAACGGGACGTTGGCCTCGCCAGCGGTGGCGCGGGCGAGAAGGGTCTTGCCGGTGCCGGGGCTGCCCATGAGGAGCATGCCTTTGGGGATCTTCGCGCCCAGCTTGTCGAACTTATCGGGAAATTTCAGGAATTCTACGACTTCCGCCAGCTCCTGTTTCGCTTCCTTGGCGCCGGCGACGTCGGCGAAGGTGAGCTTGTCCTTGTCGCCGGGAGTACTTTCCTTGGCGGTCGATTGGCCAAACGACAGGGCGCGGCCGCCTTGCCCCTGCGCCTGGCGGGCCATGTAGACCATGATCCCGATGAGGACGAGGATCGGCAGCACGTTCGAGACGATGACGGGCCAGACCAGCTCCCATTGGGAGGGCTGGATGACGGTGACGGGGATGGCACGGATGGTTTCGGTGTCCACGCCGTAGCTGCTGAGTAGCTCGGAAAGCGGCTGGTTCACTTCTTTTTGGAGTTCCTTGGTCGAACCGTCCTTCAGTTTGACGCTGAGTCGGGTGTCCTTGACCTCGACGGATGCCACGTTGCGGCTTTGCGCCTCGCGGACGAAGGCGGTCAGGTCCATGGGGGCGGGCTTGTCGGTGTTGATCAGCGAAAACCCGCCGCCGATGACGATCAGGACGGCCAGCGTGATGACGGTGTTGCGGACAAGGGGAGAGAATCGCATAGCTGAGGGTAAGCCTAGCTAAGGTGAGGGGGTTCGTCTAGGGAAGGGGTGCTTTCAACCCGGATATTTACCTACGCTTGACAAGATGGCGTGAATATGCTAGATTATGGGACTTCCTTCTTGGGAAGGACCGTATTCTAGGGCTCAATCTCGCTGGCGTGTGCGCCGGCTGTCGAAGGCTGAAGGGAAGGAAAAAAATGAAACGTATCAACGGATCGATGATGGCTTGGACGTGGGCCGCGGACTTCGTTCACGGGCTTCTCATCGGGGCCATGGCGGTGCTTCTCCTCTCCGCCCCGACGTCCGATCCGGTCCTGTGCGACCAGGCGGCGATCGTCAAGAGCGTCGAGCGCCGCCTCGAGTCGGAGTGGCGGGTCCGGGAGCGGGCAGCCTTGGAGCGCGGGCGCATCGAGTCGCTGGAGCAGATCGAACGCCAGATCTGGAGCGAGCGTGAGCTGTGGACGCGCAGGATCCTGGACGGTGCGCGTTCCCGTCCGCTCGAGCGGTGTGCGGAGGTCGGTGACGAGCAGCTTCGGAGGAGGTTGGGTGGGATCGCTCCGAGTCGTCCTGGCCGTGACTGGCTGGTGCGCGACGAGACCATGCGCGCACGGGCACGTGTGTACGGAGTCCATGGCGCGCCCTTCCGGCTCTGTCTGACGCTGGAGGAGTACCTCATCGTCCGTGACGCGGACACACGGTTCGTGAACGGCTACCAGTTCTTGGCCCAAATGGCCGATTATCCCGTCGGGCTGCGGTACCGCACGGGTCCCTGGGATGACCGGACCTACAGGACCGGTGCTTCGTTGGGCTACCTTCCCATCGCCACCATCCTCAGGTACGTGGACTGAGCGCCGTACGTCTGATTTCAGCCGTACGGCTTTTTTCTTGGGTAAGCATCCCCTTTCGTCACCAAATCCAGCGGCGATCACGCGCGATGTTTTGGATGAGGGGTGGGTTTAAGTAAGGAGACTTTTTTAGGGCCCGGGTCGCCGGCTGACCGCTTTGGGTTGCTTCGGCACGTCGTTCACGAACGACGTGCCTTCGTCAGGCGTTCCTCGCAATGACGCGCGGTAGGTGGTGATGGGCCGGAGAGGTCCGTTTTCGTCTTAAGGCTCTCGATGTCCGGATTGGATCGCGTCTTCCAGGTGTTCCTCGCGATGACGGAGGGGAGGGGCACCCCTTCCCGCTCCCTAGTCATGCCGGCACACGCCGTGGCCCCCGTCCGAGTTCTCATTATTCCTTTTGATTTTCTTCTCTTTCCCTTCCCTGTAGGTCCCCGGTGGGCACATCCTTCTTTTGTTCCTGGAATGTGTGAGCACACCTGTGGTCCTCCGGAGATGCAGACGCGAGTTTTCCAGGAACAAAGAAGGATGTGCCCACCGGGGACCGGCCCGCCTGAGCGGAAAAGAGCGGGCCGTGGGGCGTCAGCCCCACACCTCTTTGCCTGGGAAGGCATAAGATAACAAAGAACACCCGAGGGTGTTCTTTGTTATCTTATGCCTTCTCTTCCTTCGGCTTGCGCAGCGAGAGCCCGAGACGGTGGTTGTCCGGATCAATGTTGATGATGCGGAAGTCGAATTCGTCCCCGACGCGCGCCACCTCGTTCACGTCCTTGACCGGCTTGTTCGACAGCTCGCTGATGTGGGCGAGGCCGTGGATGTCCGGGTCGAGCTCGACGAAGAGGCCGAACGGGTTGATCTTGAGCACGCGGCCCTTGACGCTCTGGCCGACCTTGTACTTGGACGCGACGTCCTTCCATGGGTCCTGGATGAGCTTCTTCATGGAGAGGAAGATCTTGGACCCCTCGATGTTGATGATCTCGGCGCGCACGCGGTCGCCCATCTTCAGGACGTCGCGCGGGTGGTCGATGCGTTGCCAGGCGATCTCGGAAATGTGGACCAACCCCTCGAGGTTCTCCTCGAAGCGGATGAAGGCCCCGAAGTCAGTGACGGCCGTGACGGCGCCCTCGACGACATCGCCGATCTTGTACTTGGCGAGGACCGATTCCTGCTTGGTCTCCCAGACGGCCTTTTCGGAGACGACGATCTTCTCCTCGTCCTCGTTGACGTCGATGATCTTGACGTCGAGGGTGCTGCCGACGAGGGTCTTGAGCTTCTCGTGGATCTTGGACTTCTCGCCGCCCGCGACGCGCGGGTAGTTGTTGGGCGAGAGCTGCGACACCGGGATGAAGGCCGGGACGCTCTCGACGCGGGTGATGAGGCCGCCCTTGTTGGCGTCCAGCACCTTGACCGAGATGACCGCGCCCTGCGTGAAGAGTTCCTTGATCTTGTCCCAGGCGCGCTTGCGTCCGGCGCCCTTGAGGGAGAGCTCGAGCTCGTCGAACTCGTTGTGGAGGTCGATGACCGTCGCTTCGATCTCGTCGCCGACGCGGAGGTCGAGGTTCTTGTCGAGCTCCGGCCCGCGGATCATGCCGACCGCGAAGCCGTTGAGGTCACAGCGGACCTCGTTGCGGCCGACCGCGATCACGATGCCCTTCACGACGTCGCCGACGCGGGGGAAATGAGTATAGGTCTCGTCGTTGAGCAATTGAGCCAACGCCGAAAGTTGTACGTTTGCCATGGTGTTTCACGTGATCGTCCAGCCGGATGCCGTGCGTAATGCTCGCCAGTCCATCAGGGTGCCCGATCAAGATGGGCGAATCTTAGCCAAAAACGGAAGATTCGTCAAGCGCGGGGCGGGTTGGTAAAATACGGCCATGTCTTCCCTTGAAAATGGCCGGGTCCGCAGCTGGTCCGACGAGGAGCGGCGCGTGCGCGTGGACGCGCTCCTGCTGTGGTGGCCGTATGCCGACGGGAGCGTCCGCAGCACCCTCGAAGGCCTGCGCGAGGAGGCGGAGCGGGACGTCTGGAATGAGCGGAATGAGGCCCAGATGCTCGCCTGCGCCGCGGCGACCTGGCCGGCCCGACTGGCGGTCCGCTGGTATGCCGAGACCCATCCGGAGGCGCTGTGGGAGCGCTTGCTGCCGCGCTGCCTGCCGACGACGCAGGTCCTCCTGAAGCGTTTGGCCGAACAGGAGGGGACCGTCTCCTACGCGGCGATCCTGGGTTCGCCGCAGGCGGATTTCGCGCTGCATGAAGCGGAACGGTTGGAACTGGAATTGCTGTTGCCCCAGGTGTACGCCCTCCTTTGGAAGGAACGTTCGGCGGACATGGCATCCGAACTCGAACGGGCCCGCGCGGTCCGCGAGGAGAAGCGGGCGCTGTTTCCGGACCCGACGGTGGGGAAGGCGGGGGTATCGGTCTTTGACCACCTGATGATGTACGGCGAAGGGGCCGAATAAAAATCCCAGGCCACTCGGGGCCTGGGATTTTTCTTAGAACCGGTCGAAGCGGGTGCCTTGCGACCAGGTTTCCTTGCCGTCCTTGGACACGATGCGCGCGTTCAGGAGGACTTGGCTGCCGTACGGATAGCCGCTTCCGGAGAGCGTCGCTCCGCAGAACGAGATCCCGGCTTCGGTGTCCCCGGCGCAGGTGCGGACCAGGGTTCCGTTGACCCACATCTCGATACGGTCGATGCCGCTCGCCTGGCTGGCGGCGACGTGGACAGTGCGGGTGTCGGTAGCGTTGAGGATGGTCGGCGTGCTCGAGCTGGGGGTGATCCAAGAGGCGATGCCGATGCCGCTTTGGGTGTCGGTGCTCCAGGCGAGGCCGGCCGGCATGCGGCCCTCCTGTTCCGTGGTCGGTTCGTTGGGTTGCGCGGCGATCGTCTTGCGGATGAGGAGGACGAGGCCCGGGCCTTCTGTCACGCGGCCGAGCGTGTCGGTGGCGCGGCTAGAGAAGACGACGCGCTGCTCGCGCGGGTCAGTTGTTTCCGTGTTCCAGTAGGTCTGGACATAGCGGCAGGTGTTGGCGTTGCAGGTCGTGACGCGGTTGCCGTTGACGAGGAGGTCGATCGACCGGATGCCGCTCTGGCTGCTGGCTTCGGCGCGGACGGCGAAGGAGCTGCCGCTGTCGATGATGGCCGAACCGGATTCGCTCACGAGGGTGACGCGGGCGAGCTCGGCGCGCGAGCGGGGGGCTTCGGTCCGAAGGAGATAGCTCGCGTCGTTGGTGGAGAGCTTGCGGCCGAGGAGCGCCAGGGCAGGCATGGGGGGTGCCGTCTCGGCCGTCGCGTCAAACTCGCCCCGCGTCCCGATCAGGAGGGCTCGGCCCTGGGTGCCGCCGGCGAGGTCGCGCGGGTGGTCGCGAAGGGTGCCTTCGACGGCAAACGCCCCGTCATGCTGCTGGATAAGGGTCTTTCCGGCGGTCATGACCCAGGCGTCGCCGGTGTAGGCGGCGTGGATGGCGCGCGTGTCGACCGAGCGGAGGCCAGCTTCGAGGGGTTCGTTTTGGGCGGCGGTAAAGGTGCGGCCGTCGAACGTCCAGTAGGTGTCGGCGGCGTAGGGGTTGGTGACGGCGTCCGTGGTGGCGAGGAGGATCGCGTCACGGCCGGCCCAGGCAGCGCTCACGAAACGGGCTTTCGGGGCGTTCGCAAGGCGTTCAAAATGGTCGTTCGTCCAGCGCCACACGCCCGCACCGCCTTCTTGGGTGAGGGCCCCGGCGGTATCGCGCGTTTCCATGGACCCTCCGAAGAGATACCACTCGCCGTTGAGGGGCAGGAGCCTGCTGACGCTGTTGCATAGGGTGCTGCCGCTCGCTTCTTTCGTGCAGCCCGGGACGAGGTCCGAGGCCCCTTCGGGGAGTCGGAGGGATTGGGGGAACGGGCTCACGCGCGCGTCGAGGAGCGAGGCTTGCCAGCGGCGGGGGAGGGAGCCGTTCTCGAAGGCGTCTTCCGTGACGATTGCCCAGCGGCCGTTCGCGCCCTGCAGGTCACGCAGGCGGGACTGCGGGAAGCGAGCGTCGATCGTGGTCCAGTCACGTAGGTCTGTTTGGACAAGCGTCGGGCCGTTCGCGCCCTGGAAGCCGAGGAGGTAGGCGCTGCCGTCGCTGGCGAGGGCTTGGACGCGGCCGAACCCGCGGATGCGGTCGGTATAATCGGCCGTTTCCTCTTGGGCGTTTACCTGCCAGAGGCGTTCGCCCGTGCTGACGAGCCAGTCCTCGCCACGGCCGGCGGCGAGCGTGAGGCTGGTTTGGACGGACGAAGGGATCGCCTGCGAGAGGTCGCGCCACTCCCAGGGCTCAGAGGCGCGGAGGGATGGCGTCACGGCCGCGGCAAGCGCCAGGACGGCAAGCCCCGCGCCCGCAAGGAGGGGGAGGCGGCGCCCTTGGAGGGGGACGGTCGCGCGGCGGAATAAGCGATGCAGCATAGGAAAACACGGCAAAGAGTGATGCTCCTGTGATAGGGCGTGCGCATCCGCTTGTCCAGGTGCAGGCGATTTAAATGTGTGGTACCCTGTATGGGTAACTCACCCTTGTTATTAAAAGCTCTTTGCTATGCCGGAGGAACTGCGCAAGCGTCCCGTCTCCCGTCGCCGAGCCGCGACGGCATCTACCCCTGTGAGCGCCTCAGAAGGCGGGGCTCCCGTCCCGCCAACGATCAGTTCGACCTGTGGCCATGGGGCCTGTGACGGGTCCCCGACCTGTAACGTCCGTTACGTGGGTGCCGTTTCCCATATCCGCGACCATCATGCGTTGCATGCCGCCCGTGGGGTGGGCCACATTTGGGCCGCGTCCGTGATCACGGGGTTTGCCGTGGTCCTGACGGGGGTCGTCGCCTTCCAGTCCGCCCAGGCCAAGACGGTCCAGGAAAACGCCGCGGTCCGCCAGACGACCCAAACGGAACTGCGCCAGGTCATGGACCGGCTGACCCGCATGGAACGCCTTCTCGAGGAGACGCGCCGTTCTTGCGTGGGTCCCCAGGAAACGGGGGAGGCCCAGCCCGATGCCGAAGCCGACCGCGCGTTGCTGCAAAAGAAGCTCCCGACGGCCCCGGCCCGCGGCGGAACGCAGGATTCCTCGAATTAGAGGGAAAATTCGACTTCGGCTTGACCGATCCCGAACGAGAGGCTACCCTCTCGTTCGTCGTTCCGGGGTCGTCTAACGGTAGGACGCTTGGTTCTGGCCCAAGTAATCGAGGTTCAAATCCTTGCCCCGGAGCCAT
>CAZIMD010000043.1:0-9859 GCA_964540365.1 uncultured Gammaproteobacteria bacterium | reverse complement strand
GGCTGCGGTCGCCGCGATCCGGTCCGCGTCAGGACGGTACCCGTCGAGGGAGACGCGATACGGAACATCGTCGCCCGGCGTCCGCACGAGGCCGATCCCCAAGGAGATGCGCTCTTCCTGGCGGAACCGGCGGTCGGCATACTTCGCAAGCTTGCCGCCCAGCCAGCGGGCTAAGGCAGGCTGGTCGATGGTGAGGTCGCGCATGTCGAAAAACGGGTAGGTCTCGTGCACGCGCGTGAGGACGTCGAAGATCGATCGCTCGTCGGGACGGACCTGGCCGATCTGGCGGCCGAGATAAAAGAGACGGTCCAGTAACGCCCCGGCGTTCTTCTTGCGCGCGAACTTGCGGGCGAGCGCGAGCCAATAGATCCCAAAATCGAGCTGCTCGTTGAGGGGCGTGAATTCGAACGATTCGGCTTTCCCTTCGGCGACGAACTTGAGGAGGCGCTGCAGGCCCCGGTTCTTCGCCAGCTTCTGGCCGTCAAAGAACAACGTCTCGGACCCGTAGAGGCCACGCTCCGTGCCATCGAGGGCAATGGCGCCGGACCGGGCGGATTCGAGCGCCTGCTCGGTATACGCAAGCCCGTCCCTTCCCAAGAAACACTGGTTCAAATCAATGTCACGTCCCGCGAACAACAGGTCCAGGTCTTCCAACGAATCGACGGACTCGATCCCCTCGATATCAACCCCCATGCGCAGGGCCTCGCGTTGGCGCGCCTGGGGATCCCCCGTCGCGATCACGTCGAAGTCGTTCGGCGGCAGTTCGGCACGGATGCGCTCGATGGGCGCGCCGGCCAGGATCTTCAAAATGACGCGTGGCGTACCGCCCTTGTGCATGATGTGTTCCGAGGTCGGCAAGGGCAGCGGATACCAGGGCTCCCCCTCCCCCGCCCGAACGAACAGCGCGTCGATCGCCTCGCCCGACGGCGTCTCGTGCGTCCCAAGCGTAAAATGAGCGGCATCTTCCAGCAGCTCGGGCAAGGAAACGCGATGGATCGTGAAGCGGCGCTCCTGCGAGCGGGTAGGCGCGAGCAGGTGTTCGATCGCATGGATCAGTTCCTGGGCCGCTTGGGCGTGCCCATCCTCGGAAACGGACATGGAACCATCAACGGGACGCGTGGCCGCCTGGCGACGGATCGCTTCGAGCAGGCGTTCCAGGTTGCGACCGAGGTAGCGCGCGATTTCGGGCTCGTACGTATCGAGGTTGCGCTGCGCGCGCAGGAGATGGCGATACACGAGCGGCAGCCACCGCTGGGGCGGCTGGTCCTCCAGCACGTCCGTCACCCCACGCAGAAAGGCCTGGAAGGCTTCGCGTACCTGCTGGTGGCGTGCCAGGTCGCGTTCAGGCACGCGGGCGGACTCATGGGCGAACGCGCCGAGCGCGGAAGAGGGATCGGAAAGCATATGGGAAAAGGGACGTGGGCGGCAATGGCCCCATCATAGCGCATGCGGCCGCACGGTTGAAGGAGCAAAAAAACCGCTCCCGTGAGCGGTGTTTTTCATTTCCACCGATTAGGCCCTCCAAATCCCGCGGATCGCTTTCCACACGTACTTCGCCAACAGGACCGCCAAGAGGAGATAGACCACGTACTGCACCGAAAATACCACGAGGGCGACAAGGCCAAGCGTGAGATCCTGAGCGATCCGGTTCACGGTGCGCACGAACTCGCGGACGGCGGCCTGCCAGGATTCCTTGAGCTGCTTGCCGTCGAGATACGGGCGCTCGTAGACGCTGACGGAAAAATAGGTGTAATCGAGCTGGTCGAGGCGTTCGGCCTTGAGGCGCTGCAGCCGGTCGACCTGCTCGTTGACGGCCAGCCGTTCGGCGGTGAGGCGTTCGATGGTCTGGAGCTTGGCCTCGATGACGCGGGCGAGGCTGGCGGCATCTTGGGTGCGCGTGGCGAGGGTGGAGATTTCATCGTAGGCGCGGGTGGCGCTGTCGAGGGTGCCGTCGATGGAACGCTGTTTCTTTTGCAGGATCTCCAGCTCGCTCGTAAAATCGTCGACCTCCCCCTTGATGGTCTGCGTGTCCTGGACCAGCTCTTTCGGCTCTAAGGCTTGGAGGCGGGCGAGGATCTCGTCGACGTGGGCACGTTCGACCTTGAAGCGGAAGTCACAAACCCGGTCGCCACGGTTGGCACGCTCGAAAATCACATACCTTTGGCTTTTCCAGGCAGCGATCTGGTCACATGCGTTCCCCAACTCCCGCGTCTCGATGCGCGCACCGTATTGGGTGACCTCGAAGGCCTCGGCGTCGCTGCCGCTCGCGCCTGGCGCGCTTGGCGGCACGGGGGCGACGTTGCGGACGGAAAGGGACGGTCCGCCCTGGTCGAACAGCTTTCCATACGAACCGGCGACCGCCTGAAACGAAGCGCTGACGGAAGGCATGGACGGTACGGCAGCGGATCCCTCACCATCGCCCGGGCGGCCCATGAGCCCGACTGGCGACCCGACGACCCGCACCACGACTGCGAGTACGAAAAGGCCCAAGACCGACATCCCGGCGACCCGCAACACCTGCTGTTGCCTTGGATTGAGGCGAGAAAGGAATTCCATATGCGTTTCAGGATAGCAGACGGGGAAGGGCGATCCTAACCCGGCCGGTGCGCGCGGCCCCTTGTTCGCCCCCCACGGATCCGCCATCATGACGGCACGCGGCGGCCGACGCCGGCATCCGACCCACAACGGATAGGAGGCCCTCATGTACGAGATCACGGGGATCCGCATCTACCCCATCAAGTCTTGCGCTGGCCTTTCGCTCACGGAGGCGAAGCTCGGGACGGACGCCCTGGAGCTGGACCGGTGCGGGGTGATCGTCAACGCGAACGGCCGGTTCCTCACCCAACGGACGCATCCCCGCCTCGCGCGGATCGTACCCACCCTCTCCGAAGGCGGGCTCTGGCTCGGCGTGGACGGTGAAAAGGCCCTTTTCTGCCGACGGGACACCTGGCGCCTCGGGCCGCTCGTGTCCGTACGGGTCTGGGACCACACGGGACCCGCCCATCAGTACGATGCCGAGGCGGCGGCGTTCCTCTCGGATTTCCTCGAAGAGCCGGTGCGCCTGGTCTTCCAACCGGAACGGCACGGACGCATCCCCAAGCGCCGGCCGGACGGCATCTCCACGGGCCTCAGCTTCGCGGACGCGTATCCCCTGCTCATCGCCGGCCAAGCCTCCCTTGAGGAGCTGAACCGCCGGCTCCCGGCGGATGGCGCGGTCGACATGGACCGTTTCCGGCCGAACCTGGTGGTACGGACCCGCCTGCCGTGGGAGGAAGACGCCTGGAACCGCTTCCGCCTCGGCGGCGTGACGATGCACGGCGTGAAACGGTGCGAACGCTGCCCCATCATCCGCGTCGACCAACGCAATGGCCGGCAACACGCCACGGAACCGACCGAGACGCTGAAGCGGATCCATTCCGTCGGCGGCAAACCGCTCTTCGGCCTCTATGCGATCCATGAGGCGCCTGGTCGCCTCCGTGTCGGCGACCGGATCGAGGCCCTCGAATTCGGGGACCCGCCCGAACCCTGAAACCGCTGATAGGAGCGGTTTTTTCATCAAGTCGCCCACACCGGACTTGACGGAACGGTTCGCGTCCAGGACCATGCGCCGCACGAGCAGGTCCCCTGCCCGCGCCTAACGACCCACAGACGAAGGAGGAAGCGCCGTGGAACAGCGTCCCGAACCCACCTATCGCGACAGCGGCTGGGTCTACCACCTGGATCGCCTGAATGCCTGCATCGCCGCCGAAGCGCGGGCCCGGGCTGAGGCCCGCCGGCGCGAGCGCCTGGAAGCCCTGCGGATCGGCTTCGGGTGCCTGATCGCGGCCGCCCTGTGCGTAGGGAGCTTCCGCGCGCTGCATGACCGCAGCGATGGGCTCGGGAGGGAGGCCCCTCCGCGCCATCTCCCCCTGCCCGGTCCCATCCTCCCGCTCTGTGACGGTTACGTCAGCTTCGAATCCACGAGCTGGACCGGCCGCCCGTGCATCCGCTTCCCGTATGCCCCCGGACGGGACAGCGGGGGCGAGTGCGCCCTCGAGTACGGCGCCCGCCTCCAACCCGCGCCCCTGCCGGACGCGGATGCCCTGGTCCCGGACGTCCGTGACGCGTCGCCCTGAACCCTCATCCCCACACGGGGATGCTTTTATTTGTCCCCAACAGCTCCTCGAAGGACCCGACCGTCGCCTCCGGCTCGAAAGGCGCCTCCATCTGAAACCGCGCGTCCCGCACGAACACGACCGGCATCCCAGCCGCCCGAGCGCTCCGCAGGCCGTTCCCCGCATCCTCAAACGCGAGGCAGCGGCCTGGCTCGACCCCTAACTGGCGCGCGGCCTCGAGATAGGCATCCGGGGCGGGCTTGTGGTGGGTGATGTCATCGGCGGTCACGACCACCTCAAAGAGCCCCTGCCAGCCCAAGCGCGCCAGCTGCGCGGAGATGTCTTCTCGGGTGGCGCTCGTCGCCATGGCCAGGCGCTTCCCCTCGTGTTTCGCCTTCGCCAAAAAGGCCTCGACGCCCGGAAGGGGCGCGATGCCAAGCTCGGCGCGGACGGCATGGAACCGCTGACGGCGTTCCTCGATGAGCGCCCCACCCGCCTCCCGCCCTTGCGGAAGCGCGGGATACGCGCGTTGCAAGGCCTCGACGCACGCCTGCGGGGACAGGCCCATCATCGAACGCTGGACATCGAGACGGTGCGTGGCGCCATAGGGGGCGAGCAAGCGGGCATACGTCTCCATCCAGAGGGTTTCGGTGTCGACCAGCGTGCCGTCGTTGTCGAAGACGTAGGCGGAGGCATCGCGCAGGAGCTCAAATGCGTTCGCAGGCATATGCCAGGCAGCGTCGCACGGAAGGAGGGAAAAGACAATTGACGCAAACCACCCAGCGTCCGTATGCTGATCGTGATCGGACATATGCCCCTCTCCCCGCAACGCCGCCACTTCATCGCCGCGATCCTGTTCGCGCTTTTGCATTATGCCGCCACGGCAGCCATCGTCCTGCTCATGCTCGCTTCCATCGGGAGCTTCGACCGTCCGGCGACGCCTCTTTCGGAATTGGCCGCCTCGATCCCGCAATCCGTCTTCTTTGCCGCGTTCTACATCCTCCTGCTCCCATTGGGATTCCTCCCGCTCGGACCGCTCTACAACAGTGCCGCGCTCGGATATGGGGTGTATTGGCTGCTGGGCTGGCTGCATGAACGGAAGATCACGCGCGCATAAAAAATCCCACGTTCTGCGTGAACGCGGGAAAGGCTCAAGGCACGACCGTCACGACGCTCATCGCCGCCTCGCTGCTGCCGTCGAAGTTGGCCTGGTCCGGGCCGTCGCAGCCGATGGTGTGGATGGCCGAGATGCAGGTGGCGGCCCGCTCGTTGCGCGCCACGTCACGCGCCCGGACATCCGAGGGGTACTCGACGTAGGCGCGGATGCGGCTGCCGACCGGGGCCGTGACACGGCCGCGGACGACGTAGTCCGCGGTGACGTCCGGCGGCACCTCGAGCGGCAGGGACGGCACGAGGAAGAGCGTCCCGTTGAACGGCATGTCCCACTCGATGAGGGGGATGCGCTCGCGCCCGCGCCAGAGTTCGAGGTCGCGGAGCTCGTCGGCGCGCATCCCCACGCTGCCGCTCGCCAGGATGAACATGAGCGACGGCACGCTGATGAGCGACGCGCCCCCGACCAGGCGGAAGGAGGCGACGGGGACCGAGGCGACGTCGCGGGTCGCGGGACCGAGGGCCGGACCCGGACGGATGCCCAGGCGCACCGCCCGGCGCGCCCCGATCGTGACGGGAAACCCACGCACGGCGGGGAAGGCGATCGTCTCACGGTCGGTGACGGCTTCGATGAGCTCGATGGCGTGCTGCCCGCCGGCGCTCGAGGCGTTGAGGTCGACGAAGACGAGGATGGTCGTCGTCGCCCCCGCCTGCACCCGGTTGTCGAAGGCGTAATCGAAGCGGCCGGTCAGCGGATTGACCGCCCGCGCCATCGAATAGCGGAAGGGCATGCCCGAACGCGAACCGCCGGGAACGGCGAAGAGGTAGGCGTTGGCGATGTCGGCCGCATTCCCCACCCCGACCCGGCGGAAGCGGAGGCTGCGGACCGGGACCGCCTCCCCGGGCGCGGTCACCTCGAAGGCGGCCGCGAGGAGGCCGGTCACGTTGGGCGCAACCTCCTGCGCCGGGGCGGTCGAAGCGGAGAGCCGGGCCGTCAGGCGCGGCGAGGGAACGTCGGCATCCGGCATCACGGGGACGTCCGGCGCAGGCACGCCTTCGTCGGCGGGCGCGTCCGGAGCCGTCACGGAAACGGTCGAGGCCCCGCAGGCGAGCGCCATGAGAGGCAGGAACGAGATGAGGGCGAGACGCATCAGCGACATCCTTTCGTGCACCATTGGTACGCGCGCCGTCGTGGCGAAGCGCGCCAGATGGTATCATGAAACGGCCATCCCGTCAACCCGTACGCCCTTCCGGACAGGACCTTCTTCCGTGCCCCAGGCACGGATTGACAGGGAGGGCGGAACATGGTAGGAACCGCGAACGCCTTGTGCCGACAGCGCCGAGAAATCCGGCCGAAAGGATGCCATGCCCCCATCCAGGAAATGCCTCACCCTCCCCCATCGCGGCGACGAGCTCAAGGCGGCGCTCGACGCCCTCGGCGGCCGCGTCACCCGCCATGACACGGACCAGCTGTACCTCCAGGTGTTCGTCGATACGGCCGTCGTGACCATCAGCGACGGCGACCTGGCCGACTTGCAGGCACGGTTCCAAGACCTGCACGTCGACGAGGCGCGGTCGCCTCCCCCTCCCCCAACGCGGAAGGACCCGGCATGAACGAGAAACGGACCCTCTCCCTCGTCGGACGCGGCGACGAGCTCAAGGCGGCGCTCCACGACCTCGGCGGGCGCGTCACCATCCACACGTTCAGCGCCTTCGTCGGCACGGGCGACGTCACGATCGGCGACGCGGACCTCGACGCGCTGCGGAAGCGCTTCCCGGCGCTTGAGGCGCAGCCATGCGCCGACCGCACGCCACCCGCCTGACCCTCCTGAGAGGCCAGAAGCCACTGCCCGTCACCCCCTCGTCCTGAGGGATTTTTTCTTTTTCAGATGACGGGTGAGACCCCTCACGCCAAAACGAAAAAGGCCCTCAGGCCTTCCCCTTCCGGACGGGTGCCGGTCCCGGCTTGAAGCGGAGCCCCCGTTCCTTGAGCGCCTTCCGCAATGCGGGCAACGAGGCGGGACCTGCCCCATGCAGCCCCAGCAGGCCTGCCTCCGTCCATCCGGACAAGTCTTTCAGGGTCTCGATCCCGGCCGCGGCGAGCGCCCGCCGCATCGGGGCGGACATCTTCGGGAAGAGCCGGCCGGCGCGACGTAGGTTTTCCTGGAGACAGAATGTGACCATGCGCGTAATGAGGGCCCGGGGCAAGGGACGGTCGAGCGGGAATCGGATCGCGCCACGCGAGGTGGGGTATGCGGCAAGGTCACGACGGAACGCCGCGATCGCGGCCGGTCCAGGATAAAACCCGAGATGGTGCGGATACCCCGCGAAGTGGACCAGATGCCCGTGGAAATCGAAGGTCGGGATCCCGTAGCTGATCGTCTCGACCGCTTCCGGGGCGGCGGCCCGTATGAGGGCACGCAACGAACGCAACCGCCCCTGCGTCAGCTTCGGCCAACGGGCGATATGGGCATCGATCGAGCGGGCGGAGGATCGCATGGGATCAGTATATCAGGTTCGCCTTGGGGCCCCTCACGGCCCGATGCATGGCGTCGAGAGGCGAACGCTCCCTCGCCTCCCGAATGGCGGAGGGCATTCTTCGCCAAGATAAAGTATTTTTGGCTAATTAAAGGCAAAAAACTTGACAAGACGGCGCCCTTGTGATATCATGGAATACTGGCTTACCTTGCCCAGCCGGTCGTTCAGATGGTCCGAAACTAGTCCGAAACCGACCGTCTGACGCCCTGATCACCCCCCCCAACGGCCCGAAAGGACCCGCATGAAGAACATCGTCCTCCTCATCCCCAGCCTCCTCGCCTGCGCCTCCGAGCGATCGGAAGCGCCCACCGGCCGTCCCAACCCCGAACTGCCCCCGGCTCGGCTGACGCCCCCCGCCATGCGGGACGTCCCGGCGGTGGCGGGCGTGGCGGTGCCGCCGATCTCGTACCGGACGGCGGTGCGGCTCCGCTTCGACGGCCCTGCCGCGCAGCAGGTGCGCGCCGGGGCGCGGGCCGACCTGTACCGCTTCACCATCCAGGCGGAGCGGGACATCGTGGTCCGCCTGCCGCCCTTCCTGCTCGAGGCGCTGGTCTCGAACGGTCGGATCGGATGCCTCGTGAACGCCGCCAGCGAGGCGAACTTCACGGACTTCCGGGTGGACGACCTGCGCACGAATGCGCTGGTGGCCGGTCCAGGCAACCTGCGCCCGACGGCGGGCTCGGCACGGCAATCCATCGCCTTCCCCAGCGACGCGCTCCGGATGCGCGCGGGCGAGGAGCGGACGCTCGTCTTCCGGACGACCACGGTCGACCAGGACGAGACGGGCTGCCCCTTCGCGAACCAACGCTTCGTGGTGACGGCGGGCTTCGACGGCCGCTTCTTCCGTCCCGGCGACGTGCGAGTCCTCGACGAGGATCGCGCGGCCACGGCCGAGGAGATCGAAGGCAACGTCGAGATCCCCGGCAGCCCCTTCACGATCATCCGCCCCGAGCTCCACGTCGGGCTCAGCAGTGCGGTGCCCTCGTCGACGGGCGTCAAGAACCAGGGAGACGTCCAGGCCGTCGCCTTCACCCTCACGGCCAACGGGGCCAGCGACGTGCTGGTGCAGGAGCTCCCGCCGGTCGGCGTCGGCGATGTCGGCATGGGACGACAGCGCGCGAGCTTCCGGGACGTCGCGGTCGCTTGCGCCCTGTATGACGGCTCCCTGCGCACGCAAGTCGAGAACCCGCGCCAACCGAACGCCGAAGGCCAGCTCCTCTACCGGGGCCTCCGGTACGTCGTCCCCCGCGGAACGACGCGCACCCTCATCGTCCTCTGCCGCCATGACTCCGTGGTCGCACAGGACGAGGGCGACCGCTACAGCCTCGGCTTCGCGGGCCCGGAAGGGATCATCGCCGTCGATACCGAGGGCGCGCGCGTCCGCGTCACCGTGGATGCGGCGCTCACCCGCCAGCTCACCGATCCCACCGTCGAGGTGACGGTCCGGAACGCCGGAAGGCTCGTGATCACGCCGCAACCCTCCGACGGCGGGACCGCGACCGGTGGCGACCTCTGGCACGTCGCGGCCGTCTACGACCTCTCCCTTCTCCATGAGGAGGGGCAGGTGACGCGCCTGGGACTCACCTGGGACGTGAGCGAACGCAGCGACTGCCTGGCCGAACTCGCGATCGCCTACAACCGGGTGATCCGCGGCCGGGTCCCCATCCTGACGGACGCCACCCAGCGAGCAGAGATCCACTTCGAGGGCGCACCGCTCCCCATCACGGCGGCCCCGGGGCGCCTACAGGTGCTCGCACGCTTCAACGTGCCACGGGCCGGAACGGGCTGCACGAGCGGGACGCGGTACGCCATCGGGCTCGCCCGAGGCCTCACCGCCACGCCGTGGGAAGCCACCTACGCCGGCCGGGCCAACCTCACGACGATCGGCTCGACGAGCGGCGAATACGTCTTCGCCACCACCGAGCTCCCGCGCGGACAACCGATCACCGTCATCGAGCGGTAACCATCCCACGCCTCGTCCGAGGCTATGTCAGGTATCAACCCCTCCTGGACGTCCTGACCGTCCGTCTCCCCTTTCTTTTCTCTACGGAGGAAGGAAGAGGGTGGAAAGACACTCGTGATCCACGAGTGTCTTTCATAGGCAGAAAAAGAAAGGG
>CAZIMD010000042.1:4185-10627 GCA_964540365.1 uncultured Gammaproteobacteria bacterium | reverse complement strand
CCGAAGAGATCGGCGCGCACCTGCTGCACGCGTTCCGCGCTCACGAGGAGGGTCGGCAGCCCTTGGAGCCCCAGCTCTTCACACCGAAGGCTGAATGACCCCTCATCCGGCGGAAAGAGCGGGACGAGCGGCCCGATGGCGCCCAGCACGCGCGGTCCGCAGCCGAGCGCTTCCAGGAGTTCGCGCTCGGATCCTTCCTCGACGGTTCCGACGATCCCGGCCGTCGCGACGAGCTCGCCTGAGAGGCCGAACGTGACGCTCCAGCGGACCCCAACCGAGCTGAGGGTGGTTCCGCCGGAGACCAGCCACGCCTTCCCGTCTTTCTCGATGGGGAACCGTCCGGTACGCATTCGATACCTGATCCCCCGATGCGGGAAGAGGCGATCCTCTTCGGTGAGGGGCCAGGGCACCTCCGACGGGAGGTTCGCCTCTCGTACCATGCTCTCGGCACGGGAACGGAGGCCCTTGTCCAGGGAGAGCTGCGAGATCTTGAAGCGCATGGTGGTCCTTTCGGTGGCGGTGGTGAAAACGCGCACGCATTTCCTAACAGAACACAGGCATCTTGTCAATCCTGTGTTATCCCGCACGCGCGGAAACCACGATCGTCGTGGCTCTTGATGCTCTCATCAAGCCGGGTCCCGAATAGGATTCCATGCGGGGGCGTATGCAGCGATCCCCGCAAGACAGGCGCCCTCTGTTTTTTCTCGCTCCAGGTGGGGACGAAGTGGATGAGGAGGATGGCCGCTGCCGCGCCGATCACGATACGAGAACGCCCACGCGAAGAGCGAGGCGGTCTCGCGGAAGAAGGGGACGAAGGATAGGCGGTTGGAGGTTGTTTTGATATGCGGTGGCGCGGCTATACGCGCCTGAGGACTTCCCATAGCTGCTCAAGATCGCCTGGCCGTTGAGCGACGAGGCGTACGAACGAGACGAGAGGCGCGACCCCGCTCAAATGAGCGCGCTTGCTGTAGACGAACTTCTCTTCGCCGAGAAATACATCCATGAGCCATTCGACGGTTCTCTCGTCTTTCTCTTGGAGGAGATCGAGGACCTGGACGATGAGGCGCTGCTTTTCTCCTGTAGCGTCTCTCGCCTCGGGGGCGGGTGGCTCATGTCCATCACGTCTGGATGACGATTGCGCTGGTCGCGGAACCGGTGCCTGATTTCGTGCCCCCGTCACATCCCAGCCCGTGCGCATCTGTTGGAACCTCACATACGCCCGTCCACGCGGCGGTTCTCGGAGGAAGTGGATGGTCGTGAATAGCTCATTCCAGGAGATCCCGCTCTGTTCGCAGAGTCCAGGAATCAGCTCGATGGTGTTGATGGGCGGTGCGGATCCGTCGGGGAGCCGTGATATGTCAAGGCCGAGCCTAACAATGAGTGACGTCAGCTGGGACCGGTTCAGCGGAAGCATCTGTTCTATCGCCTGCTGGCTATAGGAGGACGGCATTTCTCCGCGATAGACGTTCATAGGGGATGAAGGGTGAAAATAGATTCGAGGGATTCGATTCGGATGCGCTCATGATAGCCCATCCATGCCTGCTTGGCGACGTACGGCGGCAATCTTTTTTTCATCATGAAAAAAGACCCGTGGTCGGGTCCTGGAAAGCTACCCTCGCCACTCGCGGGCGATGGTGAGGCCGTAGGCCGTGTGGAGGAGATGCTTCACTCGGAAGACCTGGCGCGCGTCGGGGATCTGGACCTGTTGCGTGCCGTCGTCTTCGCGGATGGGTACGCCGTTGTGCTGGCGCAGGCTTGCCCGCGTTTCGAGCGTCTCGAGCTCGGCGTTGAGGCGGGCGAAGTCGGGTTCCGTGGTGCCGGTGGATCGGACGAACAGGATGTACATCGGCCCTCCGTTGGGTGTGTCAGTCGATGGGCTTGGGGAGGAGGCTCGCTGAGGGATCGCCGCTCAGGCAGCGTCCGCTTTCGGTGCAGAAGACCCACTTGTGGCGTGGGCAGGTAAGCCGCCCGTCGGCACTCACCGGGACCTGGTCGAGATCTTCGCCCTCATGCGGGCAGTGGCGCAGGATCACGCGTTCGCGGCCGCCGACCATGCGCTTCATGGTGGCATGGCCCGCCTTGCGGCGTTGGGCGGCGGTCCAGTCGACGAGCGCCTGGGCCGTGCCCGTATCATCGCCGAAGCGCAGCAGGTTGTGCAGGGTGGCATCGAACGTGTCGGGGATCCGGGCGAAGCGGGCCCGGCCGGAGAGGAGCAGCCCGTCCAGGTCGGTCTCGCCGCGCAGGAAGGCTTCGAGGATGCGTGGCGTGGCGATGATCTGCAGGTAGGGTGCCCGCGGCCGTTCGGTGCCTGCCAGGCGGTGCCAGCGGGGCTTGGGCGGGTTGAACGAGAGCTGGTCATGCCAGAGGAACGTCTCCTCCTCAAGCGCCTCCACCGAAGGAACGGCGCTCAGGACGAGGGTACGTCGCAGCTTTTCGCCCAGCAGCCGCAGCAGGTCGCCGCGGGCCAGGAGGAACGCTTCGAGGGTGGCGTCATACGGGACGTCCGTTCCCACGCGCGGGTCGAGCCAGGGGTCTTCGCGTAGACGGGGCACTTCGGCGCCCTTGGTGGGCGCGGGGTCCCAGTCGTGGAGTCGTTCCCAGCGCGGAGGGGCCGCCGCGGTGAGCGCGAGGACCGATTCCGGGGCGGGCCAGTCCACGGCGCCTTCGGTCCGCAGCTCCTCGACCATCTGCCGCCAGTCGCGCGCTTCAGGATGCGCGTTCAGGTGCGCGTTCACGCCATCCGCGAACGTCACGGGCCCGGCGAAGGCGATGGACCGTTTGGGCTGCAGCGTCCGCATGGCGGTGCGGAAGCTCTCGACTACCTGGTCGCGCGTGCCTTGGATCCGACCGGCGAGGTCGACGTCCCGTGCCCGCAGGTAGGGGAACGGGTAGCCGTTCGCGAGGAAGTTCAGCGTGTACAGGAACGCGGATACGGATCCCCGCGCGGCGATGGTCCGCAGCAGGCCCGTATCGAGCCCGCAGTCGTTCGCGTTGATGATCCGCCCTTCCGGCGTACGCACCTCGAGGATTGAGTTGGTCCGGAAAGCGGGTTGCTCGGTGTGGATCCGGAGCGTGAACCCGGGTTCCGGGCTCCAGGCGATGCCGGGGTGCAGCGTCATGAGCTGGTGCCTCGGCGTGAGGGCGCGGAGGGCCTCCTGGAAGCGGCAGTTGTGGAAGGCGCCCACGACGAGCGTCTTGCGTGACAGGCGACGCAGGAAGGCCGGATCGAAGTGATCCTCATGCGCGTGGGAGAGGTAGACGTGCGTCGCGGTGTCGGCGAGGGTCTCGAGGCGGGCGCGTTCGTCCGGCGTCGGATCGGGAAAGGGGACCCAGCCGCCGAGGTGTGCCCGACCCGAGAACCAGGGGTCGCAGAGGAGGCGGACCGTCCCGCGGCACATCAGGACGCAGGCCTGGCCGAGGAACGTGAGCGTGGTTTCCATGGAGGGGCTCCGGGATGTTTGGGGAACGTGTCGTTGGGCGACCCTTTTTGAAGGGTGTCGCGTGCGCGGAAGCGCGGAGGCCAGGGTACCGCGAATCTCGACCCCTGACAAGCCTCAACCGAACGGCCGTGAACGGTGTCCATGCGCAGGCCGCCAATGTCGATGGGCGGACCACCGATTCCAAAACGACGATATCCGGCACCAAAAAACCGACCCACGTTCGCGAAGGGGGTCGGTTTTTTGTCGGGCTAATCCCGCTTCTCCAGCAGGCTCTTGTACTGCGCACGTTCCTTCCAAAGGAACGCGAGGTTCAGCAGGAGGAGCGCGTTCCCCATGATCGCTCCGGCCGTGAACGGGCCGCCATCGAGGAAGGCGTGGAAACCGACGATATTGAGCGTGATGGGAAGGAGGAGCAGGGCCGCGAGCGCGGTCCGGCGGGTCCAAAGACAGATGATCGCGATGAGGAAGACGACCACTTCCATCCACATCACATAGCGGCTCTTCATGAGCAGGTCGATGAACTGGAACGCCTGGTCGGTTTGGTAGAGGTCGCGGGTCGGGGCGGGAAAGAGGCCCAGGACCCCGAGGATCGGGGAAACGAGCAGTAGCGTCAGCAGGACCTTGCCGACGATCGTAAGGAGAGGGGTTTTCATTCCGAGATCGTACCGTGCCGTAGGGGAACAGGCAACCAGGATCAGCCGGTTGCCGTGCTATACTGACCACATGTGGACCTGGTGCGGACGTCAGCTCGGCAGGCTTTTTTTCGCCCTCGCGCTTGCGTGCGCGATTTTTTTCCCGGTGCAGGCGGTCCAGGCGGCCGGGGAATTCGTGACGACCTGGAGGACGGACAACCCGGGCATCACGGAGGCGGATCAGATCAACATCCCCATCGCCGACGGGTTTTCCTATCTCTATAACGTCGGTTGGGGCGATGGAACGTACAGCTCGGGCCTCACGACCAGTTCCACGCACACCTACGCCACCCCGGGGACGTATACCGTGAGCGTGACCGGGACGTTTCCCGGCATCGCCTTCGTCTTGGCGGGCGACCGTCAGAAGATCCTTTCCGTCGACCAATGGGGGACGAACCGTTGGGCGTTCATGGGCGGATCCTACTTCGGGTGCACCAACCTGCAGATCCTGGCCGACGATACGCCTGACCTCTCGGAGGTTACCGACCTGACGTATGCGTTCCGATCATCCGGTGTAAACGCGGGATTTGAGGACTGGGACGTGAGCTCGGTCCACTCGTTCCTCGGCATGTTCCAGGATACGAGCTTCAATGGCGCGATCGGCAATTGGGACCTGTCATCGGCGACGAACATCAGCGCGTTATTCTATGGGAATCCCGTCTTCAACCAGGATATCGGCGATTGGGACGTCTCCCACGTGACCAGCATGAACGGCCTGTTTTATGGTGATGCGGCCTTCAACCAAGATTTGAGCGCCTGGGACACGTCCAGCGTGACCGATATGGATAACCTGTTCTATGGGGCGACGTCCTTTGATCAGGACATAAGCCCGTGGAACGTGGAGCGTGTCACGACCATGACCGGCCTGTTCGGAGGTGGCGCACGTCTTTCCAACGAGCACTACGGGCAGTTGCTGGCCTCTTGGTCGGCGCAGGCGGTGCGCCCGTCCGTCACCCTTGATGCTGGCCTGAGCACATATTGCGCGGCGACGGCTCGGGCGCGCCTCACCGGCGCCCCGAACCTGTGGACGATTCACGATGGCGGCCACGTTTGCCTGACGGAGGTCGCGCAACTCCCCGAACGCGTGACGATCGCGGAGGCCGCATATTCCTTCCGCGTGACCGATCTTGTTGACGCGATGCACGGCGCCGCTTCCGGAACCTATTCCATGGATGCGCCAGGCTGCCGGTCCTGCACCGCGACGCTTGATCCGGTTCGCCATACCATCACGTTCACGGGCCTCCGCGTGGGCGACGTGTTGGATTTTCTGATCCACTTTACCGATGCCAACCAGTTACGTATTGGTCCGAGTCTCGTGATCGACCCGCCGGGCGCGGGCGCGGTGGGGTTCTTGCCGGCCACCCCAGTGGCGGCGGTTTCAGATGAGGGAGTTCCCATTTCGCCTGGGTTCATTCTGAATGGGGGAGCCGCAACCGCCACGCGGCCCCGCGTATCCCTTGAGCTCCAAGTTGACCCGGCGACCGCGCGAGGATATGTCATTTCCATGGATCCGACCTTCGCGAAGGATGGGATCGAGCCGTTTCCCTTGCGGGCGCCGCCGACCTTTTCGCTTCCCGCGCGTTCGGGGGCATATCGCGTGTTCCTCAAGTACTATGCCCTGGACGGGACGCCGTCCGGCCTGCTCTTCCGCGATATCGTTCTCCAGATGCCGCCTGTCGGACCCGTGCCTCCCGGTCCAGGGGCGTGTTCCATGTTCGGCATCCTACGTCCCGGTGACATCGGGGATCGTGTCCGCGCCCTGCAGAGGGTGCTCGCGGCGCAAGGGGCCGCGATCTACCCCGAGGCCCGCGTGACCGGCTTTTTCGGTCCCGCCACGCGTCGTGCGGTCATCCGTTTTCAGGAACGGCATGCGGACCAGGTGCTGGCCCCCTTCGGGTTGACGCGTGGGACGGGGGTCGTGTTGAAGGCGACGGAGGCAGCGCTTTGTCGTGTGCGAGCCGTCTGAGCAGTCGCTCGCTTTTCTTGCTGTCTTTTGGTTTCATGGGTAAGGTCTGCTAGTCCGCTAAAACCGTGTTCGCCTGAGAATCACTAGGAGGGCCCCATGTTCGATGCCAAGAATGCGTTCAAAGCTTTGCAAGGGCAGACCTATTCGGGAGGCGCTTTCTGGGACAGGGTGGTCCGGATGCGCGCGGACAACCTGAAGGATGTTCCTGCGGAAGTCGACGTGAATGATCTCATCATGTTCGCCCGGTCTCGCGGCTGGCTGCAGGAGGACGCCTGCGGCAACGTCACCGTCGTGATTCCCTGAGGGCCTGACCCCGACCGCCCATGCCAAGGGGTTTTTTGATT
>CAZIMD010000042.1:2588-4085 GCA_964540365.1 uncultured Gammaproteobacteria bacterium | reverse complement strand
CCGGCTTGCCCTTATGGGCCTACGTCCTCCTGTTTAAGGCGGGCGCTTCGTTGTATTATACGGCCCTGTCTCCGCTCGGGGAGCGCGTCTTTCCGCTTTGGGTCGTTGGCCTGCTGGTTGGCGCGGCTTCGCTCCTGCAGCTCATTTTGGATGTTCCGGCGGGATTTCTCTTGGACCGATACGGATACCGGCCTTTCCTCAAGGCGGCAAGCCTCATTTTAGCGGCGGGGGGTGGCTTGCTCGTCCTGTTTGGCCTGCAGCCGTGGGTATATGTGTCCCTCATTCTCTTGAGTGGATTCGGATGGCTGTTTTTCGGTCCCGGTGTCGATGCGTACACCCTTTCGATGGCGCCCACATCCATCGCGGGCAGGTACATGGGGATGCGCCGATCGATGAGTTCGTTAGGGATGGTCCTCGCGATGGGATTTTTCGCGCTCCTGGTCGCGCGACCGGAGGCGCTATTGGGTGCCGTCATCGTCCTCAACCTCCTAGGCTCGTTTATCGCCGCCCTGTTCCTCAAGCGCGAACCAGCTTCAGCCCATGCGGAAGTGAAGGTCGAGACCCATCATTACTACATCCGCCGCGTCTATTTGCGCGAAACGTTGAGGGCGATCCGTCAACTGAATCCCGCGAGCTCGATGCTCGCCTGCTCGCGGTTCTGCGCGGCGACATTCTTCGGCGTTTTATGGTTAGTGCTGCCGCTTTACCTGGGTACTTTGGCACAGCCCGGCATGCTGGGTCTTGGCCTGAGCGTCTTCGATGTGACGACGGTCCTAAGCGGTGGCCTGTTTGGCCGGATCGCGGATACGGATCGAAGGCGCCTGGCGATTTTCTTTGGCCTCCTCCTGTTCGCGACCTGCTCCGTCCTGCTGGGGTTCCACCTGAACGGATGGTTCCTTGTCTTCGGCTTCCTCGCCGCGACCGGAGACGACCTCTCGAACGTATCGCTATGGGCATGGATGAACCGCCTTAGCCGTACCCATGCCCACGACGGCGTCATTGCCTCGGTCGTGACCTTCTTTGAGGACCTTGGCTGGGTAATTGGGCCGATCCTGGGAGGCCTGCTCTACGAGGCGGTGGGAATCTCTTGGTCGATCGTGCTCGGCTCTGGATTCATCTGCTTGAGTTGGGCGGTCGGAAGCGCCCTCCTGTATCGAAATCGGATGCGCCATTCCCATGTGGACGGTATGCCGTCGCTCGCGCCGCGTTGGTTGGCGCATAAGGAGTGAGGTCGCACAATGATCAACCGCATCTTGCGCGCACGCATCGGAAGCGAAAGAATGTTCCCATCCTCCCAATCTTCATGGAAACCGTACGCGTCCTTATCCGCCAGGCCATCAACCGAAAAACGTTGACCGAGCTCTTTCGCTACGCCGTCGTCACGGTCGTCAGCTATCTTTTCATTGTCGGCCTGATCTTTATCCTCACGAGCTACGCGGGTGCGAGCGACAACCTTGCCTACCTGATCGCCCTCACGCTCGCGTACGTCGGCATCTA
>CAZIMD010000042.1:0-2488 GCA_964540365.1 uncultured Gammaproteobacteria bacterium | reverse complement strand
TCGACCACCTTGAGGGGGTAGCCTGCAAGCGAAGGGATGTCGATCGATTGAAGATGCATGAGCAAGACGCCATCCGCCGCGAGATGCTCCAATGACGCCTCGATCACCCGTTTCAAAAAGGGGAGCCGTTTTCGTTGCAACAGTGTCGACAGGAGCTTCGAGGCCGCGTTCTTCAGCGGGCTTTTGCGGACGAGCGCTTTCAGGTGCGCCTGCCATTTCGGCTCAACCCCGCCGATGGGGGGATTGAATACGATCAGATCGTATTCCGCGGCCGTCTTCTCGAAGAGGTCCGAGCGGAAGACGTTCACGCGAACGCCCTGGTCCTTAGCGTTTTCCCGCGCGCAGGCGAGGGCCGCATCCGTGATGTCGGTCGCATCGACGTCCGTGCCGGCCTTCGCGAGGGCGATCGCGACATAGCCGGTTCCCGTTCCCATGTCGAGCGCGCGCCGCTTGCCATACCGAAGGGCGACCTCCGCCAAGCGGACCGTGTCCTGATGGACCGGGCTGACCCCGGGGCGTTCGATGAGCCGCATGTGGGACAGTAAAGCATGTGGTCCGCGAGGCGTCGATGAGCTCGAAGGAGCGGGGCCCCAGGCGGATCGGTCCCGCTCAATGGCCGGTCGCGCTCCGCTCCAGAATTGACGGTCCGGACGTTTGCCATGGGGGAAAGCCAAAATCCCGCCAGGATCCCCCTGTCACCGAATCCGTAAGCGAATTTCCTATGAAGCGCTTCACCGCCCTCTATATCGCCAACGTCCGTATACGCCTGAAGCTTGGATGCAAACTCCTGAGGCCGAGCGCAAGGAATCCGAAACGAGCATGCGGCAAGAATAAGGATCCTGGATGGGCGCGCCCGCCAGTTCCGTCCTACATGCGGTCGGCCTCGTCGTCACCAAGCGAGTGCGTCGGGCCGGCGTCGAGGACCTGACCGCCAAAAAATCCATCGTCAAATGCTGGATTTCCGTATGGCGGGTCGGAGGGGAGCCGGATAGAGCCTTCTGGAGCGATCGTGATTCCAAAACCCACACGCATTACTATTGACAAAAACGCTCCAATTTGCTACATATTCATAGTCCTTTATGGTCCGACTCGTATGTTTGTAGGACGGATGCATGATATCTGAATAGCTTCAGCCATTTTGCATCCGGCATATCGATCCGCCGGATAAAACCCCAACAAACCGTAGGAAAGAGGACGTCATGAGTGAGTTCAACCCGAAACCGTTTCAGGTTCCGATCGTCGACCGCATCTGCGCGGCATTGAATGAGAGCGGCCGCGCCCTCGTGGTGATGGCGACGGGAACGGGCAAGACCCTGACCGTCGGCTTCGCCATCAGGCGCCGCCTCCGCAAGCCTTCCAAGCGGAAGCGGGTCCTGGTCCTCGCCCACATGAACGCGATCCTCGGACACGTGGAGGAGGAGTTCGCGAAGCTCTTCCCCGCCTGTTCGGTGGATCGCCTGTACGACGGCCAGAGCGTCGACGGCAAGGCGGACATCGTCTACGCGAACTTCGGCACCATCCGCAACCGCATCCGGGATGGGGCGTTCGGCTCCCGTGACTTCGAAGTCGTCGTCGTGGATGAGGGGCATCACGCGCAGGCGGACGCCTTCCGTGACGTCATCCAGTTCTTCACGCCGAGGGACCTGATCGCCATGACGGCGACGCCGGACCGGATGGACGGGAAGGACATCACCGGGCTCTTCGGCGAGCCGGTCGTGCGCCTGACGCTCGCCCGAGCGATGGCGAGCGGGCACGTCACCAAGGTCAAGTACAAACTCATGTCCGCCGAGGGTCTGGCGGAAGAGGTCGAAGCGATCAAGAACGACCTCGCGAGCGGCATGCCCCTGACCAAAAAAGCGGTCGAGCGCCGCCTGTTCCGCGTCGCGAGCGACCATGGCTTTCTGGAGCTGATGAGCGGGCTCGACCCGAATGCGAAGGCCATTACGTTCGTGGATTCTATCGCACGTGCGGAAAGCCTCGCGTCACAGGTGACGGATGCTCGGGCCTACCATTCAGGGGTCGACAGCGATATGCGGGCGGACCTCCTCGAAGGCTTTCGAAAGGGGCGCGTTCGCTGCCTCGTCTCCGTCGATGCGCTGAATGAGGGGGTCGATGTTCCGGATGCGGACGTCATCATCTTCCTGCGCGCCACGGAATCGCTCACCGTCTTCCTGCAGCAGCTCGGTCGAGGCTTGCGTCTCGCTCCGGGAAAGGAGTGGGTCACGGTCTACGACTTCGTGGGCACCGTCCGGCGCCTGACGATGCTCCACGACTTCCTGCAAGAGGTGAAGCGGAGCGTGGCGGAGGATGGGGCGGAGGAGGAAGCTGTTTCCGAAGGCTCTGATCGCGATCCCGCTTCTGACGATGAGCGAGACGTGTCCGTCTTCGACCTGGGCGATATCGATTCGGTGAAGGTGGACTTCAGCCAGGAGCTCGTGGATATCCTCGGGATCCTTGAGGGTCTCGATAGGGATTTCTACCCCACCCT
>CAZIMD010000041.1:5030-10822 GCA_964540365.1 uncultured Gammaproteobacteria bacterium | reverse complement strand
GGGCGTTCGTGGAACGGCCATGCGCGGACATCGAGCTCCATGCCAACCACCTCACCCGGCCAGACGCCTTCGCGAAAATGCTGATCCTCGGACGGCTGACGTCTTCGCGGGAGCTCGCGGACACGATCGACCGGCGCTTCACGCGGTCGCATCGCGGCTACTACATGACGATCGACGGAACCGAGGAAAGGCAGCAACGACACCATTTCAATCCCCACATCTCGTTTAATATCGGGAGGACGCAAGCGCTCTACGCTTCAAGCCGAGGGAGACCGAACCTGCCGAGCCATGGCGGCCTTGGGGTGACGCTCCCCGCCGAGCCGCTCCTGGCGGATCCTGACGCGCGCATCAGTTGGGGACTTCTGGAGACCTATCAGGCCCTTACGCGCATACGCGACACGCCGCTCATGGAAGACGCCTTCGAGCCGCTGCTCCGAAAGACGCGCGAGGAACTGGGCAACGAAGAGTTCGAACCCCCCAAGGCGGACTTCCTGACGCGGGTCCACCTATCGCGCAAGGCCGGCCTGTTGACCGGTTCGGACCAAGCGGAGGTGAACCTTTCCGGACCTGCCGGCCGCGCCCCGGAAATCCCCCTGGACCAGGTGGTCGTGCTCGCCCCGAGCGGGGCGGAGGCGGCCGTCCTCCGGCTCTTGCGGATCAAGCTCCAGGCCATTGAGCCCTGGAAAGGGGCCATCGAACGGCGCTACGGGATCGACCTGACGCGCCTGACGCCGGAACGCGTGCTCGAACGGCTCCCCAACCTCTACTGGTACCCCCAACGAACCATCGAACATGCCGTGGAGTTTTTGAGCGTGCGTCGATAACAGCCCCCTTGACAAATCTCCCTCTTTCCAGCAAAATACCGCATCCGTCGCACCGAAGGAGCTGCCCCATGCACCGTCGATCCCTGATCCCCGCCCTCATCCCACTCTGCCTGACGCCGCTCGCGGTCGCCGCCTTCCAGGTGGCCAGCCCGCCGGTCCCGCCCTGGTTCGCGGTCGTGAACCTCCTCGTCCTGAGCGCCGTCTGGCTGGGACTGATCGTCCAGAAGCGCCTGGACACGGAACCCGCCCCCAAGCGCTCCCCCGCCCCCTACGGCGCCGCCATCGACACGGAGGCGACCCGCCCTTCGGACGCCACGGCCCCGCGCGTCTTCCCCCTCGAGCAGGGCAGCGTCCGCTGGTACGAGCCGGCCGAGCCCACGGCCCTCCGCTACCTGGGCGCGACCCTCAAGATCTCCGGGATCGGGGAGGAGACGGCCTTCGTGAACGTCGTACCGGCATGGGAAGCCTGGATCAAGGCCCAGCCCGACAAGCGCGAGGCGCTGCTGCGCGTGATCGGGGCGATGGCCTTCGTGCACGACCGGGTCGTGGTCTGGCGCGTCGCAGAGCGGTTTCGCCGTGACACCTGGCCCGCCTTCAGCCAACGCGAGCGCGAGACGCTCCTCCGGCTTTGGGAGGAGCATGGTGGCGGCAACGTCCTCCTCGAGGACGAGCCCATCGCCGGCACCGACCCGGAGAAGGCGGAGCCGACCGTCGCGCATGCGGAGGAACCCGGCCACGCCGACCACGAGGAGCAGCCCGGCTGGCGTACGGGCCGGGTCGGCACGGACCGCTCGCCCACCTACACCCGCATCGACCCCTACGGGAACTGCGGGCGCACGGACTGGCGCTATGTCGTCCAGGTCTGGAATCCCCGCGCACGCCTCGCCGACGGCGCCTTCGTCCGCGCCGGGTACGGCTACGTCTGATCCCACCTTCGCGGTGGTTTTTTCTTGCGCGGACGAATCGAGGTTGACCAGCTTTCCCGAGAGGCGTAGCGTCAAAAGAGGCTTATTCTTGATCAGAAATTCCTATGCTCGCTTGCACCCATGACAAGAACCACGCCGGGCTCGCCTGTGGCCTCACGCTCGCGGCCGGCCTCATCGCCGGTATCGCGGCCGGCCTCTTCCTTCGCTCCGAACGCGCCGAAGACTTGGCCAAGGACGCCAGCCGCCTGGCCCGCCTCGCACAACGCCGCGTCTCGAAAGGCCTGACCCGCGCCCAACGCCTGAGCCGCGCAACCTACGAGGACACGGTGGAGGAGATCCTCGAACGTTACCAGGAAACCAAGGAGCTGGCCGAAGACCAGGTCGAACACCTGCGCCGTTCCCTGCTGGCCCGTTGGGAAGAGCTCGGCGAACGGCTCGACCCTGATACGGACGAGAAAAAAGACGCCTAGCGCGCCCGCCCCCCCTGTCCGGCAGGTCTTGCCAACGGCATTTACAAACCCCCGCAGGGGTATACAGTAGGAAAGCCACTCATTCTTAAGCTGTCGCCTTATCATATGAGCATCATCTGGTTCATCATCATCGGTATCGTCGCCGGTTGGATCGCTGGCGAGCTCACGAAAGGCAGTGGGTTCGGCGTGTTAGGGAACCTCATCGTGGGAATCATCGGGGCAGTCCTGGGCGGCTTCCTGTTCGACCTCTTCAACGTGTCGGCGGGCGGCCTCCTCGGACGGCTGATCATGTCGGTGATAGGAGCCCTGGTCCTCCTCTTTATCCTTTCGCTGGTCCCTGGTCCAAAGAGGCTGTAAACGATCGGTTGGGTTTCGGCCCTCCCGGCTCGCAGGGCAAGAACGTGGCAAAAAACACGGAGATCGACAGCCTCCGTGTTTTGCTTTGCGCGTTCTCCTATTGCCGGTCCAGGAACCGTTTCTTTTCGGCCAAGAAGCGTTCCCCCGCCTCGACCGCCGCATCCCCGTCAAGCGTCTTGCGCGCCTTCGGGAACATCTTCTCCTCTTCCTCGTCCATGTGGTGAGTGAGGCTCTCGCGCAGCACTTCCATTTTCGCGCCCCAGGTCTCGTCGGTGACAGGAATGGCCTCGATCCGGGTGAGCTCGAGTTCGGCGAGCTGGTGCTCCTCCTTCCCCTCGAGCAAGGCGTCGTGGAGGGCCGGATCCGCCATGAGCGGCTCGTAAAAGGCGCGTTCTTCCGCATGCGCATGTGCCCGCACGGCGAGGGCGATGCGTCCCAACAGCGCCTCGCGCGTTTTGACGGCCCGCCCAGACGTGGCTTCCGCCTCTTTGAGGTGGCGCTTCAGCTCGACGTGTTCAGCCTTCAGGATCTGGTAGATCTGCATAATAGGTAGTCAAGGATGAGCCTTCCGCGTTAGGGTAGCGACCAACGGGCGTCACCGCAAGCCCGAAACGGAAGAGATAAAAAAATCCGAGCGGAGCTCGGGAGAAGGCATGCTCGAAGGGCGAGCTAGCCGGAGACCGTCGTGCGCCAGGTGGCACGGCGGAGCAGGAACGCGCCGTAGGGAGCCCCCGGCTGGACGACCTCCTCGGACGTGGAACCGTCGGCGAGGACGAGGTCCACCGGAGCGAGCGCCGCCGGCATGAGATGCAGCCCACGGGAGAGGCGGACGAAGATGCTCCCATCGAACTTGCCCTGGCGGGTCGGAGGCTGGATGTGGGTGCGGCTGATCTCCTCCAGGACGCGGAGATACCCTTCCGGCTCGTGCCACGCCGCGGCGACGGCGTCGCAATATGACCGCTGGGCAGCGTAGGGGACACAGCCCTGCCTGAGGATCCACGGTTCGGCGAGCCGGCGAGCGGCCTGGTGGCGCTCGAGCCGGGCCGCGGAAACGAGGACGAGTGGACGACGCCCGAGGGTGATGACGGGGGTGGTGCGCGGATTGCGCAAGACCCGGTAGCCGTCAGACACGGGCGCCAGGATGTCAGCCGCCACGAAACGCTCGCAGGCGAGGGCGAACTCGGCGGGCGCGAGGCCGGATTCCTGCCGCACGCGCGTGACCGGCAGGTCGTCGACGAGGGCCGGGTTCCAGGTGCGGGCCGGTTGTCTGCCCGACAGCAGGCTGGCGACCACGGTCCAGAGATGCCCCTCCTCGAGCGTGAGGCAGACGGGCATGAGGCCCTGACGGACCTGTGTGGCACGGTCCGGACGGGCCTGGCGCGGGCGAGGCGTGAGGCGCACCGACGGCATCGGGCACGGGTCGGGCAGGGGCTTGGGCGTGTCGAGACGGACGTCCTGGCCCGCCCCGATGTCGGCGTCGGCGTCCAGGCTCTCGGGCCCCTTGACCTCGGGGGACAGGACCAGGATGCAGGTGGCCCGCCCCGGCTGGCCGATCGCGTCGTAGCGGAAGACGCGGCAGCCGACGAGCCGGTTGATGGTGTCCCGGGGGTTGGGATCCCCGGCCTTGCGCAGGGCCTCGGTCGCGGCCCGGGCCCAGAAGAAACGTCGGCCGACGTCCTCGTCCTCGTTGATCCCGGTCTCGTAGATGGTCCGGAATGCTTGCACGAGCGAGTCGGCGAGGCGCTCGCCGCGTTCCTCGCGGTCGATCGACGCCCCTTCGCCGCCGTCCGCCGAGACATGACCGCTCCAAACCAGTTTCTGGTCTTCCATGAACACTCCTCCGACATCACGACCCCAGGCATGGGGCCGGGCGCCAATCGGTTGCGGCGCAGCGTTAAACGTAGACCAAATGCCTGCGCCTGTCAACCGAATATGAACAAAAAAGGACAGGCCTCCTCCCTCGCCGCGCCCCCCGAACCGGGCGCAGCTAGGGGGCTGCATTTTTCCATCAGACGAAAATACCGCTAGAAAACCTGTTTTTCCCGTTCCCCCGCTCCAAGCCCATCCTCGCCGGCGCTTGACGAAACCGACATAACCTGTTATGATCCGCTGTTCCTTAGCCAAAAAATAGCTAGGGCCGGAAGGAGAAAAAGACCATGGCCGAGATTTCGGTTCGCTGCCACGCTTCCCGCCTCTGGATCGATCGGGGCATGCCGGCGGTCGCCGTGTTCCTCGCCTGCCACCATCCCAGCCACTGGAATGACGGGGACACGAACCTGGGCGAATGGCTGCCACGCTCGCTACCGCTCAAGGGGACCTACGACGGGGACGGTAGCCTCGTGCTGGCACCGTCCGCCATCTGCCAGGTGACCGCTGAAAGCTTCGCGATCGACCTGATTCCCTGCGCGCGCAAGGAGCTCCAACGATACGCCAACGGCTCCGGACCGTGGGAGGCCCAGCCCGCTCCCGAGCAGGTACGGCAGCTTCTTTCCCGCGCCGTCCGCGGCTCGGGGCTTCGCATCGAAAACGAGCCGGACCTGTTCCCCTTCGAACGCGCGCTCGAACGCCGCCTCTACGGCGAAGGCCCTGCGGATGCGCATTCCGTCGCGGTCCTGATGCGTGACGCGGCCGCGCGCCGACGGCAGGAGCAGCGCTCCGCACCCGACTTCCGTCCGGAGCTCGAACTGGGAGCCGCCTTCATCCGGCAGGATGTTTGGGACCTCATCGCCGCCCGTTCGGGCGGGAACGGCTGCAGCGGGCAAGTGATGACGGTCGATGGCCTGTTCGGCCTCAATGGGACCTGGTGCTGGGACATGCTGACGCGATACCGTGCGGCCTTCGGCGCCCCCGTGCCGCCCGAGTACGGGCACCTCCTGCATGAATACGTCATCATGCAGAGGCACCTGTCCCGCCAGCGGCTCCCCTGGACGCCGACCGCGAAGACCTTCGCAGGGTTCACCCTTGCCTACGAGGAAACGGCCGCCCTGCTGGCACGATACGCCCAGCTCGCTGCGGAAGACGCCAACCGGCACCGGTCGGAGCCGGAAGACGTCGCGGGGTGAGGCAGGGCCCTAACCGCCTTCCCGGATCGCGTCCTCGCCCATCTTGTCCGCCTCCACGGCGCCCCTCCTCCATTGGAAGAGATGCGCCGATCGGGCCACTGGATCCGTCGCGGATCCGCATCTGGTTCATCCGCGGTTCGCCTTTCGCGAATC
>CAZIMD010000041.1:0-4930 GCA_964540365.1 uncultured Gammaproteobacteria bacterium | reverse complement strand
CTGGATCCGTCGCGGATCCGCATCTGGTTCATCCGCGGTTCGCCTTTCGCGAATCGCCAGGGATGAATCCGTTCCTGAGGGACGGAAACGTCCGTCACTCAGGTCTGGACGACAAGCTTCAGACGCAAAAGCCACCCAATCGGGTGGCTTTTCGCTTGTGGGCGTGACGGGTTAGGCCGTCGCCGCCTCGATGTGCCAAATGTGGGTCTTGCTGGGCAAGTCCATGACGCCATGGGCCTGGGCCGTCGCGAGCGCGGCGCGCAAGCAGTGGTACTCGACACGGAAGTCATGCACCCCCGCGCAAAAGTTCGCGCCGGTGCGGACCGCTTCCATGATTTCCTGGGGGCTCTTCCAGGCGAACTGTTCGACCTCCCCCGGCTGCGGGGTGAACTCGTGGTGCGGCTGGTCGACCAAGACGACGAAGTCTCTGGCCCAGAGGCGGGCGGACGGGATCTTGGTGGTGCGCCAGGAGACGAGCTCGTGGGGCTTGACCCAGATGCCGGCTTCCTCATGCAGCTCCTTCCAGGCGTTCGATTCGTAGGTTTCCCCGACGCCGACGTGGCCTCCGAGGTGCGTCATCCAGTAGCCCGGCATGCGCTCCTTGTTCATCGTGCGCTGGTGGCACAGGACGTGCCCTTCCGGGTTCAGCACGAAGATGTTGGTCGAACGGCACCAGGCCTGCTGCTCAATCGCCTCCCCGCGCGGCAAGACCTTCCCGATGAGTTCCCCCGTGTGCTCGTGCACGATCTCTAATTCCTCCATAGATCAGAAAAATGGCTAATGTTAGATTAAATTTTGGCTTTTCGTAAGAATGAGCATCATCTCCTCGCTGAAGAGACGGGCGCATGGCCGAACCGTTCGACCATCGCCCAACGATTGACGCCGATCTTACGAAAAGGCCGGACAAGATTATAGCACAGCTCCGCCAAGAAATCAAGTCAAGAAAACACCCGCTCGTGGCGGGGTCAGGGACGGGCCTGCGGGAGCGGGGGCCGCACGGCGGACAGGTCGAGCGCCTCGATCGGCATCCCGACCGGCAGGAGCGCCTCGAGGTGGGGCGGAAGCTCGCCCCCAGGGGCAAGCGTCAGGAGCGTCGCGGTCGGATCGGTCGCGAGCGCCAGGCGGATGACGGTCAGGTCACCGGGCGGCAGCAGGGTCTGCAGGGGCTCGCGCGGCGAGGCGTCCTCGGGACGGAGATAGTTGTGCGTGAGGACGTTCGCCGCCACGACCGCGACCTCGGCCCGATCGCGGCGCCCTCCCCGCTGGACGTCGATCCAGACCAGCTCCTGCCGCCCCGGCAAAAAGCGCAGGCACGCAGGCTCGTGGACGAAGCGCTCGACCCCCAGGCGGAACGCGAGGCCCGCCAAGAAGGCATGGACCGCGTCGACGAGGAACCGCTCCCAGAGCCCCGCAGAGAGGGTCGGGGGCGCGAGGCGCCGAGACGGCGGGGCGAACCCGCCGGCCCGGAAGACGGGATCGAGCTCACGCTTCACCCATTCATCGACGCTCGGCTGGAGGGCCAGACGATCCGCGTACGTGCGCGCCTGGGCGATGGCGGCGATGAAGGCGAAGGCCTGGTCCGTGAGGAACGGCGCGCGAACCAGGATCGACAGCCGCGTCTGCGAGGGATGCGTGCGGCCGCGTGCCACGATGGCTCGGCCGAGGGCGGTGAGCCCGTCGCGCGCGAGCAACGAACGGATTTCGAGCGGATCCAGAACGAGGACGGCGGACGTCGGCGCGTGGATGGGCATGGACGGACCTCTTTCCATGGAAGGGCGCAGGTCGGCAACCGTGCCGGCCCACGCGGGATCAGGCGTGATGGGAACCGGGATAGCCGAAGTAGCCGGCAGGGACATTCCAGACGTCCTGGTAGCCGGCCGCCTCGAGCCAACGGACGGCAGCCGCAGAACGGCGGCCACCCCGGCAGAAGCAGACGATGGATTGGGATGGGTCGGGCAGGACCTGCGGCGCGTACCGCGGCAAGTCTGCAACCGGGAGATGCCGTGTCCCCAGGACCGGCGCGGCGGCGACTTCCTCGGCATCACGCACGTCGAGCAACACGAAGGGTCGCCCGGCATCCTGCCAGGCCAGCACCTCTTCCCACGTAAGCGAACGAAGCATGGCCAGGGTGTTCTAGCACGGATCGACGGTTTATGCCAGTGGCGGACCCGCAGGCGCCCCATCTTGACAAGAAGGCCGGTCTACCGCACCCTCTAACACGTCATGCCCAACGCAATGCGAAATGCGTGACAAGAAAGGACGATACGCATGACTCGTCAGAAAGAAAAGACAAGCCAGCTGAGGAGCCCTGAGCCCCTTCCGACGGCCCAAACGAAAGACACCGATCTGTCCTCACTCGAGGTCGGTGACGTGTTCGCCTTCGTGTCGGACAGACTGCCGGATCCGGACACCTGCGGATGCGGCCCCAACCAGCAGTGGAAGGCCGTGGACCCCAAACAGACATATGTGGTGGTTCAACGCGAAAGCCGCACACGGCAAGCCGTCGCCATGCTCGACATGGACGGAACCGATCTGAAGATCCTTATCTGCGCCCTTCAGCCCGGCACGAGGTTCCCGGCGAATCTCGAAAAGCCCATCTCGCTGGAACTGGACCTCGGCATGGGGGCTCCCGGCCCAGCCGTACGGCTTGCGGGTGAGCGGGTGGCAGTGAAGACGATCTTCGTGATTTCGCGGAAACCGTCCTCGCGTGCCCGTGGCAAGGGACACCGGACGCCCTCCCCCTAGATCCGTGATCGCCCACCCCCCTGCGTTGTCCCAATTCCGGGACTTTTTTTACGCCTCGTCCGCGTCGGGCGGTCGGGTCCCGATTGACAATTCGCGCATTCTCTGGCAGCGTGCCAAGCGCAAAGGAGGCACCGATGACCCGTTCCGAACGATTGGCCCTTGCCCGCGAAGGGATCGCGCAGTTCGCCCTCTGCCGAGACAACCTGCTCACGGCGGTGATGATCGGGCTCGGGCTGGCGGGCAAGCGGCCGCTGGCCCGCGTCCACCTGATCGGCGAGACGGCCAAGGAAGGATCCGGATTCCAGACCCTGCTCGGGACGGCATATGCGCTTGCGGCAGGCACGGTGGTGTACGTCGCGCAACCGAGCGAAGAGGCGAAGCTGAACGGGGAACCGCTCATCGACGAGCTCTCGGGGTTCCTGATCCCCTCCCCACGCAAGCGCCGGGGAGACCTGTATGCCCTGCAGCCCTTCGCCCGGGAACACGCGCGGGCACGGACGGTGATCACCCGCACGGACGCCAGCGACCAGCCCGCCGCGCGCGCCCTGGCCGCGTCCGGGTATGCGCACCGCTTCTCCTGGGACGACGGCCTCCGCCGGCGCCCGCACGCCTTCGGGATCCCCCAGGCGACCTGGGAAGCCCTCGAGGCGCACATCTTCCCGCACCTGGCGAACGATCCGGCCTGACCATCCGATCGATCCCATCCATACCGAGCCCCAGCGCTCGGTGTTTTTTATCCGAGTTTCCCCAACCCGCGTAAAAAATACTGGTATGATACAAGGTAATACACTCTGTATGCCCCAGACGATCCGCCTTTCCCTCACCCATCCGCGCTGGTCCATCGACCAATCGCTTGACGCGGAAGCGGCCTGCGAACTGTTGGCGCACCTGTACCTACAAGGCCGGCACGCCGCATGGCGAGGCGAGGCGCCGCAAAAGGAAGACGGCACCCCGCCAGAGGCCGACGACGCGCATGCGCCCGGCCTGACGTTCCCACAAAAAATCGCCCTCTGCGCGGCAGGGCTGCATGCGACGGGAGCGGAACGCTTCACGCTGGCCCAATTGAAGGCCGCCCTCCTCGCCCGTGGGCACGCTTCACGCAACATCCCCCGTGACGTCCAACGGGCCGTGGCATGCGGATTCCTCGCCAACGCGTCCGGCCAGAAGCGCGTCTTCTTCCTCACGGAGGCGGGACAACGCGAGGCGCGGACGGTCGCGGGACGCGCATAACAAAGAACGCCCGGTCCGGGCGTTCGTTTGTCTTATTTCGTGGCGACAGGGACGACGTTGATGAACTTGGCCATCTTGAAGTGCCCCGTATAGCGGACGACGCGCTTGCGCGAGAAGCTGACGAGACCATCGGCGACCGCGAAAAGCGTGTCGTCGGACCCCTTCCGGACGTTGATCCCCGGGCGGACCTGGGTCCCGCGCTGGCGGACCAGGATGTTCCCGACGCGGGCGAACTCGCCGGCGAACTTCTTCACGCCCAGGCGTTGCCCATGGGAATCGCGGCCGTTCCGTGTGGAACCTTTGGCCATCTTTGTTGCCATATGTTTTGCTGTGTAGCGCTATTTTTCCGGGTGAACCCACACCCGTTTAAGTGCATTCCTTTGCAATGGGAATACGGGGAGGATAGCTGCTCCTGGCGCTTTCGTCAAGAGAGGGACTCCCCGGCAGAGGGGGGTGGGGCTGGCGCCCCACGGCCGGCCCTTTCCGCTCGGGCGGGCCGGTCCCCGGGGCGGGCGCCTCTTTTTGCATTCGCGACTCCCGGCTTCCATATATCTGGGATGGACCGCCTTAGACACCGCGCTCACACAAAAAGAGGCGCCCGCCCCAGGGACCTACAAAAAAAAGGGGAGAGAGAACAATCAAAAAAGAAGAACTCGGACGGGGTATCATATGGACATCCCCTTCCCTTCCCCGTACAGTCCCCGCATATGAAGACGAAAGACGAATGGCGCGCCGAGATTGAGGGCGTGCTCGAGATCGTGCGGCAGGGGCTCGCGATGCATGGGGGGAACGTGGAGGTGACGGACGTGGAACCGGAGAGCGGGAAGGTGTTCGTGCGGTTGCAGGGGGCGTGCGTGGGGTGCCCCATGTCGGAGATGACGTTAAAGGCGGGCATCGAGGATACCTTGCTCAGCATGGTGCCGGGACTGACCGAGGTGGTGAACGTGGACGCGAC
>CAZIMD010000040.1:0-11073 GCA_964540365.1 uncultured Gammaproteobacteria bacterium | reverse complement strand
TGGCGGAGAGGGAGAGATTCGAACTCTCGATACCTTGCGGTATGCTCGCTTTCCAAGCGAGTGCACTAGACCACTATGCGACCTCTCCATGGGACGAGCGAGAGCATAGCGGAACGCCCGCCAAATGGCAAATCTTGGCGAAGGATGGGCTTTTTCGCTGGAACGGCGCGTGGGTGGTACTCTGAGGCATGGTCCCGTTTCCCCCATGGCATCCCGAAGCCCGCCAGTCCGGCCTATCCCTTTCCGAATGGTCCCACGGGCTCCTCTCCGAGGCCGATGTCCGGCATCTCGAAGAGGGGCTCGAGACCTTCATGCGCGTATATGGCCGACTCCCGCCCCAGTCCTTCCCGGACGTCGTCCTGTGTACGGATACCTCGGCGCGCCCCTTGGCGGCCCTGTTCCGACCGGCGCTCCGATCCTTGGCGGAACGTGCCCGTCGGCCCGATCCCGAAATCGGGTTCCTTGTGACCCATTCGAACGACCTGATCATCGATGCGTTGTGGAATGGCTTTGCCGATTGGGACACGTTGCCTGCCTGGTATCTCGAGCGCCGTTCGCGGCAAATCGACCGCCTGATCGAGCGGGCGCGTCGGAAGATGCTGCGTGCGCCAGGCATGTCCGCCCCCGATGCCGCGCGCATGCTCGCGGACTCCCGACGGTTCATTGAGGGGTGTGAAGAGGAGCGCCATGCCCTTCCCGAGACGGTCCGGGTGTGGGGCCTTTATTGGGACCGGCTCGTCACCCGTTTCTGTGACATCGCGGAACGCGTCCGGAGGCGGGCCCCTGGCGCGCGTACTGCTTCCGTCCTGGTCATCGACGACCAGGTCCACGAAGGCCATACGGCCAAGCTGGTCATGCTTGCGGTCCATGCGGCGAACGAGCGGTTGGCGCGCCGGGCGTCCGCCCTCCCGCTTGAACTCCGCTTCTTTACGTTTGCCGATGCGCATATCGGGCACCATCTCCATGAGAACGATTATCCGGGCGTGCCGCACCGCGATTTCCGTGTCGAATTGGCAGACCGGTACCTCGTCGGTTGCCGGAGCCCGCTCGCGGGTGAGTTTCGGTATACCGCCTTGATCGACGAGGAAACGGCGGAAGAGCTCGATCCGGCATGGAAAGAGCGTTCGGTCGGCGTCACGAAGTCCCTCGCGCGTCCCTATGCCCAACGGAGCCGATACGCGGATCCGGAACGCATGCGCGCCCTCCGTCGCCTTCTCGACGCCATCGGCACGCGCACGGTTGACGCGCTCGTGGCGGGGGCCCATACTTGGGCTCCTTGACAGCCGTTGCCCCTTCGTGCCCGCCGGGGTACGATTAGAACAGAAGTAGAACACCCTATGCAAGACAAAATCGTCATCCGTGGCGCGCGCGAGCATAACCTCAAGAACATCTCCCTTGAGCTGCCTCGCAACAAAATGACCGTCATCACGGGTCTTTCGGGCTCCGGAAAATCCTCCCTCGCCTTCGACACCATCTTCGCCGAAGGCCAGCGCCGCTACGTCGAGTCGCTTTCGGCCTACGCCCGCCAATTCTTAGGCCAAATGGACAAGCCTGACGTGGACGAGATCGAAGGCCTCTCGCCCGCCATCTCCATTGACCAGAAAGCTCATTCTGCCAACCCCCGCTCGACCGTCGCCACCATCACCGAGATCTACGATTACCTGCGCGTCCTCTACGCCCGCATCGGCGAGCCGCATTGCCCCATCTGCCACAAGCGCATCCAACGCATGACCATCGACGAGATGGTCGATGTCCTGCTGCGCCGCGTCGAAGAGGCGCACGCCGTACCCAAGAAAAAAAAGAAGGTCCCTGGGGTCAATGAGGGCGAGCTCGTCATCCTTGCCCCGGTCGTCCGTGGCCGCAAGGGGGAGTACCACCAGCTCCTCCAGGATTTTTACGCCTCCGGGTTCCTCGAGGTCCGCGTCGACGGCGAATGGTACTCGTTGCGCGAACCCGTGCCCCTCGAGCGCTACCAGACGCATACCATCGAGCTCATGATCGACCGCGTTCCGCTTGGCTGGCCCGTCAATGGCAACAAGGGCCTGCGTTCACGGCTCACCGAAGCGGTCGAGGTCGCGATGGACCGTTCCGAGGGGGCCGTCCTCGGCCTTTTGGACGATGGGTCGGAACAGCTCATGTCCGCCCGGTTCTCGTGCCCCGACGATGGCTTCGCGTTCCCCGAAATCGAGCCTCGCCTCTTCTCTTTCAACTCGCCCTACGGCGCCTGTTCGACGTGCAACGGCCTCGGCATGAAGGACCTCTTTTCTGAAGAGGTGTGTTCCGCCTGCCAAGGGGCGCGCTTGCGTACGGATGCGCTCCACGTCCTCATCAACGGCAAGAACATCGTTGACGTCACCAGCCTGCCGATCACGAATGCCGCCGACTTTTTCGTGACCGTCAATCTCACGCCGACGCAAAAGGCCATTGCCGAGCCGGTGATGCGCGAGGTGCTGGGCCGCCTCTCGTTCCTCTTGGACGTCGGCTTGGAATACCTTAGCCTCAACCGCAAGGCCGGCACGCTGTCGGGTGGGGAGGCGCAGCGCATCCGCCTGGCCTCGCAGATCGGTTCGCGCCTGGTCGGGGCGTTATATGTATTGGACGAGCCCACCATCGGGCTCCACCAGCGCGACAACGCCAAGCTCATCGACACGTTAAAGAAGCTCCGTGACTTGGGAAACACCATCCTCGTGGTCGAGCACGACGAAGACACCATTGCCGCCGCTGACCACCTGGTCGAGATCGGTCCCGGCGCCGGTCGTCACGGCGGGGAAGTGGTGGTCGCAGGCCCGATGCCCGCCATCCTCAAAAACGAAAACAGCCTTACCTGCGCCTATCTTCGTGGCGACCGCAAGATTTCCTATCCCGCCAAGCGGCGTCCCAAGGCGAAAGAGAACCTGGTCGTCGTGAAGGCGACCGAAAACAACCTCAAGAGCCTCACGGTCAAGATCCCGTTGCGGCGATTTACCTGCGTCACCGGCGTTTCCGGTTCCGGCAAGTCGACCCTCATGATCGACGTGCTTTACCGCACGCTCGCGCGCCGCCTGAACGGCGCCACCTTCGAGGCGGGGGCACACGAAGACATCACCGGCATCGACTGGCTCGACAAGATCGTCGACGTCGACCAAGGCCCCATCGGCCGCACGCCGCGTTCCAACCCCGCAACATATACGGGGATCTGGAACCATGTCCGCGAGCTGTACGCCCTCACGCCCGAGGCCCGCGTGCGCGGCTACCAGGTCGGCCGCTTCTCCTTCAACGTCCCGGGCGGCCGTTGCGAGCATTGCGAAGGGAACGGGCAGATCGCCATCGAGATGCACTTCCTCCCGACCGTGTATGTGCCCTGCGACGTGTGCAAGGGGAAGCGTTTCAACCGCGAGACGCTTGAGGTCCGCTACCGTGACAAGACCATTTCCGACGTGCTGGAAATGACCATCGAAGAGGCGACGAAGTTCTTCCAAGACATCCCGCCGATCCATGACCGCACGAAGATCCTCGAGGAGGTCGGCTTGGGTTACCTCCAGCTCGGCCAGGCGGCGACGACGCTTTCCGGCGGGGAAGCGCAACGCGTCAAGCTCGCCACGGAGCTTGCCCGTCGCGATACCGGCAAGACCTTCTACCTGCTTGACGAGCCCACCACCGGCCTCCATTTCGAGGATATCCGCAAGCTCCTCGAGGTCCTGCACCGCCTCGTGGCGCGCGGCAATACCGTCGTCGTCATCGAACACAACCTCGACATCATTAAGAATGCCGACTGGATCATCGACCTGGGACCCGAGGGTGGCGACAAGGGAGGGCGCCTCGTCGCGGAAGGGACGCCGGAAGAGGTGGCGAAGCACCCGAAGAGCTTTACGGGGAAATATTTGAAGGAAGTCTTGAAAAAGCGCTGAAAACAGGCGCTTTTTTAGCTTTGACGGGTTGCGAAGCGCGGGCGCCACGAACAGGCTTCCCTTGACGGCACGGCTGCGCCTGGTATTCTCCGCTCGCCTCGCCAAACCGGCATCAGGAGGATCTGAAATGCATATTCCCGAAGAAGATGAGATCAGCCGAATCATCGACGAGCTCCGCCTGGGCCGGCGGCCGCAACCGGCCTCCCAACGCCTCAGCGGGCTCACGTTCCATCCCGATGGCCACCGCGTCGCGTCCGGACACCCGTTCATCCCGCCGAACGAGGATGACGCCTTCGCGAGACTGAGGGGCGGCATGTACGCCGCGTGTGCGCGGATGCTCGAGGGCCTGTCGCCCGGGCAGGCGTTTCTCGTGGGGGAGGTGGCGCGTGTCCATCGGCTCACCTCGCCCTGCATGCGCTGCGGCCTCGTCGACTGGGTCGTGTCGGCACAGGACGTGCGGCCGCTCGTTCCCTGTCCGTTTCCGAATGGCGTGATCGAGACCAGGGTTTTGGTTCCGGTCCCGTCCGGCAAGCTCGCGGTCGGGCGGTCGCTGACCCGAGCGGGTGCGCCTGCGGCTCCGGAGATCGACGATCGGAACGGCCTGTTCCCCGTGCGAACGCACTACGCCGCGGAGTTCTGGGCGCGGTATGGCTTCGCCCAATTCACGCTTTCTGATCTGTCGTTCCGTCACGTCCTTCGGGATGGCGACGCGGCGCTCGCCCTGTGCGATGGGCCTGCGATTCGTGGCCCCAAGCTCGGTTCGGCCCTGCTTGCTTTCGCATGCGGGGATGCGGCGCGCTTTTTTCCGGCGCACCAGGAGCTCCGACGTGCGAACGCGATCCGCCGCGACCTGGTTCTGTCCTCGATCGGCGTCCCCCCGGGGATGTATGAGGTGACCCTCTTCCACCAGCCGCGGCGATTCGAGGGGGCGGGGGCCAAGCGTCGGGTGGCGGTTCGCATCGTCCGCGTGGATGGGGTTACGAGGGCCCCGTTTTCCGCCGATCCTGATGCGGATGCGCGCGCCTTTCTCGAGAGGCATCCTTGGCTGGGCGGTGCCGCGACGGAGGCGGCGCTGCAGGCGGAAGCCGCCCGCTTCGACGGGGCCTGACTCCCTGGAGGTGATCCGGGGATTTTTTTATCGGCCCATCTCACGCCTTCGCAGGGGGCTCTGACTGGCAAAAAGTCGGGATCTTCGCTATCGTCAGCGCTACCTATGTCCACCGAGATGCCCAAAGCCTACCAGCCCGCCGACCATGAGGCCCGCCTTTCCGCCGCCTGGGAGGCGAGCGGCGCGTTCGCCCCGCGCGGGACGGGCGAGCCGTATTGCATCGTCCTGCCGCCGCCCAACCGCACCGGGACGCTGCACATGGGCCATGCCACCATGCTCGCCATCCAGGACACGCTCGTCCGCTTCCACCGCCTGCGCGGCAAGCGCGTGCTTTGGGTGCCTGGCACCGACCACGCGGCCATTGCCACGCAGGTGAAAGTGGAGCAGCTCCTCCGCAAGCAGGGGATCGAAGACCCGCGTCGCACGCTCGGCCGGGAGGCCTTCCTCGAGAAGGTCCGCGAATTCGCCGAGGGCTCACGCGAGACGATCAACCGCCAGGTACGCGCGATGGGTTCCTCGTGCGACTGGTCCCGCGAGACCTATACGCTCGATGCGCTGCGCAACCGCGCCGTGTTTGAGATGTTCCGCCGCATGCATGAGGACGGCCTCATCGAGCGCGGCTACCGCCTCGTCAACTGGGACCCCCAGTTCCAGACCACGCTGTCGGACGATGAGGTGCAGACGAAAGACGTCACCGCCAAGCTCTACACGTTCAGGTACGCGAAGGATTTTCCGATCACGATCTCCACGACCCGTCCCGAAACGAAATTCGGCGATACGGCCGTGGCCGTCCATCCGGCTGACGAACGGTACCAGGCGTACATCGGCCAGACGTTCGCGACGACCTTCTGCGGCAAGCCAATCTCCATCCAGGTCATCGCCGATGAGGCAGTCGATCCGTCCTTCGGGACGGGTGCCTTAGGCGTCACGCCGGCTCACGCCCAAGTCGACTGGGACATGATGGAGAAGCACGGCCTGAAGATGGAAGTCGTCATCGGTCGCGACGGCCGCCTGCTTCCGCTGTGTGGCGACGCGTTCGCCGGCAAAACCGTCGAGGAGGCGCGCCCGCTCATCGCCGCGGCGCTCGAAGCCGATGGCCTGCTCGAGAACGTCGAAGATGTCGCGCAAGCCTTGCCGATCGCCGAACGCGGCGGCGCGCCCGTCGAGCAGTTACCGATGGAACAGTGGTTCCTGCGCGTGAACAAGCCGTTCGCCTTGCGTCAGAATGCGCTTAACAAGTGGAAAAAAGGGGATTCCGTGACCCTCAAGGAACTCATGATCGAAGCCGTCCAGGCGGGCGGCACCACGATCGTCCCGGATCGCTTCCAGAAGACCTATTTCCATTGGATCAATAACCTTCGTGACTGGTGCATCTCGCGTCAGATCTGGTTCGGGCACCGTGTGCCGGTTTGGTATGACATGGCCGAAGCGTCCAACGGGCGAGGACGCATCTATTTTTCCGAACCATGGCGCGTGCCGCTTGCCGATTTTGAAGCGTACCCAGAGAAAAGGCGCTTGCTCGCTGTGTTCCCACCGCATGATCCCGCCTCGGTGGAGGTTTCGCTCGCGGATTTTGAATTCATGCGTTTCATGGTCGACAGGTCCGGCGTCTCGTGGGCGGATGTTGCTCATTGGATGCAAAGCGGACGAGTCGAAAAGATTGAGGCCGCCGACTGCGGAGTGTCGATGGTCGCTGAAGCGGCCCCCGGCGAAAGCTGGGTCCAAGACCCCGACACCCTCGACACCTGGTTCTCGTCCGGCATGTGGACCTTCTCGGTGTTCGGCTGGCCGGAGGCGGCTTCCGTTGACGCCGAGGGGAATGTCGTGAAGACGGGCGACCTCGCCGTCTACCACCCGACCTCCGTCCTCGAGACGGGGTATGACATTCTCTTCTTCTGGGTCGCGCGTATGCTCATGATGTCGACCTATGCCCTCGGCGAGGTCCCGTTCAAGGACGTGTACCTCCATGGCCTCGTCCGCGACGACCAGGGGCGCAAGATGTCCAAGTCGCTGGGCAACAGCCTCGATCCGCTCGACCTCATCCCGAAATACGGCACCGACGCCGTCCGCCTTTCGGTGCTGATGGGCTCGACGCCGGGGCAGGACCTGAAGCTTTCCGAAACGAAAATCGAAAGCCTCCGGAATTTCACGAACAAGGTCTGGAACATCTCGCGGTACATCCTCGCGACCTGTCCGGCCGAGACCGATGCCTCCGCCTGGGAAACATCTATCGCCACCGATGCGGACCGCTGGATCCTCGCGCGACTCGAAGCCGTCACGGCTGACGTCACTGACCTCATCGAGCGATACCAGCTCTCCCTCGCCGCCGAACGCCTGCGTGATTTCACCTGGAATGACCTCGCGGACGTGTATCTCGAGATCGCGAAGGTTGAAGGCAAGAAGGAGGCCTTGCTGATCCATGTCTTGCGCACGCTCCTCACGCTCCTGCACCCCTTCATGCCGTTCGTGACGGAAGCCGTCTGGGAAGCGGCTACGTTCCCAGGGATGCTCATTTCCCAAGCCTGGCCGACCATTCGTGCGGAACGCGACGAGACGCCGCACGCGTTCGAAGCGCTGATCGCCCTCATCTCCGACGGTCGCCGCCTGCGCGCCGAAGCCAAGGTGGACGCCGCCAAGAAGCTCCCGTTCGCCCTCTTGTGCGACGACGCGACCTGGACCCAGGTCGAGGCGAACCACGCCTGGATCCGCCGTCTCCTGCAGGCGTCCGACCTCACGCGCGTCGAGGCCCTCCCTTCGGGAGCCCCGTCCACCGCGACAGGCGCCTCGCTCCTCGCCCTCGTCCCCGAGGCCCCGTCTGCCGCCGGCCTCGAGACCCTGCGCCAAGAGCTGGCCGACGCCGAGCGCTATCTCGCCGATGTGAAGCGTCGCCTCGACAATGCCGAGTTCATCGCGAAGGCGCCAGAGCGCGTCGTCGCCGATCTGCGCCAAAAGGGGAGCGAAACCGAAGCGAGGATCGAGCGCCTGCGGGCACAACTCTCGTAACCAAAATAACCGCCGCCCCGGAAGGGAATGGCGGTTATTTTGTTCGCGCGGACCCGAGCGACCGATGGGGTGCCGCGTCATGCCATCCGGCCGGCGCCATCCCGAACGTGCTTGGATTGCGCGAGGAAGGCGGCGACAAGGGCCTTGACAGGAAAAAATGTATTTGTATAAAATACAATAAGGAGATAGAGATGCCAAGAAAAAATCGGCGAATTCGTGGTTCTTCACACGGGGCCGGGCCGTCACGAGGGGGTAATGCACAGGCATTCCCGAGCGGCGATACGCAGGTTCCCGTCCCGTGCACTCGACGGATGGCTCGCTGGTGGAGCCGGTCAACGGCCCGATGCGGGGGCTGCGGTTTACGCCACGGGACGCGTTCGGTGTCCGGGTCCCCAATCCGCAGGGGGACTGGATCGATGGGCAGGTCACCCTGTTCATCTGCGTGATCGATCGCGACCTGGGGACGGAGGAGGTGTCTGAACGGCTCCGTCAACTGGGTGCGCGGTTCGCGACGGATTGCGAGGCGCGCGCCTTCGCCCGCGCGACCGATCCGGAAACGCGTGCGTCGCCGATCTTCGCCTGCGGCTCCCGCCTTTCGCTGGGGGGATCGGAATACGTGGGGCTCGTTCTTCCTCAAGGGCCGGGGGGAGTCCTCTGGCTCGCTCTCCTGCCCGAGATGATGGGCGCTCGCTGGACCGCGGGCACGGCGTTCCTCGCCGTGCGGATGCGGCCACGATCCGCGAACGACGTCCTCGCCTGACCGTCCACTCGGTCATTTTTTAATGGAGTCTCGTCTTGACGGGCCGCCCGGATCGTGCTATCCAGCCCGTGCAAGGAGGTCTTTCCCATGAGTGAGCCTGCGCATCCGTTCCCGATCGGCTACCCGTTCGTCCGTGAGGTGATCGGCGATCCGACCCGTCCCGGCCAGGAGGTCCTGGTCGTGAGCCGGTTCCGGCCCCCGCCCGATCTCGAAGGCCTGGACGCGTACCGTGACGCGCACGCGGAGGAGGGGGAGCGGAAAGGGTTCTCCACCCCCCTGGGCGTCCCTGCTTGGCTGCGTCGCGACGTGCGGCCGGGAACCGCCATTTCCGAGGCGTGGGCTGTGGTGCGGGCGTACGGTGTCCCGCATTACGACACCACGCGGCTGCATCCCGACTTCCGCTACATCGGCTATGGGTCCGGAGGGATCGCTTCGCTCCTTGCGAGCATCGGCCTGCGGCCCGCGACCGACACGCAACTCGTCCGCACGATGGCCGAATGGGAGGCGAAGCGCGCCTTTCCGCGCCCCGGGATGCCGCCCATCGTGGCCCTCGGCTGCCGCTTCGGCACGCGCCACCGCGTCCGCTGGCTTTCCTGCGGCCTGGATCGGAGGCGGGTGCCCCGGTTCGAGCTCGTGCCCGATGCCGAGCCGGACGGGCTTTCGGAGCGTCCCTACTGGCCCTGGCAAGCCACCTTCCTCGCCGTCCCGCCGGGCGCGCCCTGACCGTCAAAACGGTCTTTTTTTAGGGTATGGGCAGCAATTCGTTATGTGACTGAGTTGAAATAAGGTTGACCGATTATTGCTAGCGGGTATACTTTTCATGTTTGCATAATCAACTACTTGATCTTTGAGCGTATGCCGCGATTTGAAGGCTTGAAAAACACATTTGCCGCCGCCGCCCTCGCCGCTTCCTTTGAAGGGGGGCGACAGAATATCGATGCGTATCGCGCAGATGACGATGGGCAGCAGCGATTGACGGACACGCGTTCCGAGTCACGAGATGCGGATCTATCCAGAGCCTCAATAAATGCCGATCAGCTACGAGAGACCAATGAAGAGCTTGAAGGTCTAAAAAAAGATTTTTCAACACGCATAATGGAACGGTGGCGTAAGATGACACCGGAACAGATCGCAAGAGTATTTTCGCAAATCGTCAGCGGTATTAGAGCTTCAGGAGATGAGCAAGATGCGCTGATCGCTGACAGAATCGGTCGGGTCGCGACGGAGATCCTCCAAAACCTGTCCCGGTCGCACCGTTCATTGGAGGGGTCTCATGCGATCGCGCACGCATCGATCGCAATTTGGAACGAAGACATGAGACGTATTGAGAGAATCGTTTTTCGAGCATGTCGCGGCGGAAGGCTTGATTACGCTACGGCTGGGAGGTTCCTAGATGCTTTTGCGCTGATGCTGGCTGATTCTGATAGGTACCTGGCTGAGTACAACTACGTGAACAGATATGCCTATTTCGATGTAGATCCCCGGTCTCCTTCAAAATAGTCCGTTGGAAATGGCGGCTCACAGGGTTGGGCCGTCTTTTTTCTTTATTCTTGCGCCTTTTTTCCGCCTCGGTTACCCTACGCCCATATGTCTCCCGTCGTGACGGACCCCAAGCGGGTCGATTGGTTCCTCTCCCATGCGGTCGAGCGCGTCCTTCCTGCGAACGACGCGTTTCGCGAACGGATGCTCAAGGGCGAGCGCCTGCGCGCCTATCTTGGCATTGACCCCACCGGCCCCAGCATCCACATCGGTCACGCGATCGCCATCCAAAAGCTCGCCGAGTTCCAGGCCTTGGGCCACGAGGCGATCTTGGTGATCGGCGATTTTACGGCCATGATCGGCGACCCGACCGACAAGTCCGCGACCCGCAAGCGCCTGACGCCGGCCGAAGTCCTCGAGAACCTGAAGGGGTACAAGTCACAACTCTCCGCGTTTTTGAAATTCGACGGGGAAAACCCCGTCCAGATCCGCTTCAACCAAGAATGGTTGGGTAAGATGTCTTTCGCGGACGTCGTCGAACTCGCCTCGCATTTCACGGTCCAGCAGATGTCTGAACGCGACATGTTCGAAAAGCGCCTCCAGGAGGGGAAGCCCGTCTATCTCCACGAATTCCTGTACCCCCTCATGCAGGGCTACGATTCCGTCGCGCTCGAGGTTGACCTCGAGATCGGCGGCAACGACCAGACCTTCAACATGCTCGCGGGACGCACCCTTTTGCGCGAGCTGAAGGGCAAGGAAAAGGCCGTCATGACCTGCAAGCTCCTCGCCGACCCGACGGGCAAAAAGATGGGGAAGACCGAAGGGAACATGATCGC
>CAZIMD010000039.1:0-11353 GCA_964540365.1 uncultured Gammaproteobacteria bacterium | reverse complement strand
GGGTTGACGGTCGTCCACGTTCGTGCTAAGAACGCGCTGAGCCTTGCCCCTGGCCCCGGACCATCCGGGAGGAAGCCATCGGGCGCGCGGGCCGGTGGGCGTTGCGCGAGCACGCTCCCTATCTCACCGGAGGCCTTCTCGAGAGCGGTCAGCAAGCCACTTCTTGCCGATCGCATCTCACGCGAGAAGGTCAAGAGGGATCTCGTCCCTCGTTCTCACGGCCCTACCTCTGTCCGCAAGAGGTCCCTGCGCGGTCGGACGCCACCCAAGCCTTGGGTGGCGTTATTCAGTTGGCCTCGGTCCGTTTTTTCGCGAGACGGGTGCGGGCCGGCGTGCCTTTCGAGGGCGTGTCGATGGATGGCGGAACCTTGGCGTATTCACACTTGACGGCGGCGGCATTTCGTTGAACGGATTTCCCTGGCTGGGGCGGTACCGCTCTTCTTGCCCGACAGGGGTCTCCCTTTTGCCAAGCTGCGCGATGGGCCATGCGCGTCGAGCGCGCATGCTATACTGCATCCGTCTATGTTCACCGAGCGTCCGGCCGCGATCCCATTTTCTGATGCGAGGCACGATGCCTTTTCCGTCGAGGCGTGCATACAGGACGTGAACCGGCGGTTCGCGACGTTCCTCGCGGAAGGGTTCGATGGCATGCACGAGGGCGGCCTGCCGTTGGAGGTGATCCGTCTCTTCGGCGACCTTTTTGTCGGCGTCGTCTCGAGCGATCGCCGTTCACGCGAGCTTGCTTGGCTCCGGCACGCGTTTGAGGAGCGCTTGGCGCGCGAGCCATGGCCGTATGCGCCTCCCTTTGCGGAGGCGGTCGATTCGATTCGGGATTTGCTTGGCGATCCGTTTCCGGCGATCGGGCTGGTCGAGGCGGTCGAACGCCACTCTCCTGCGCCCTTCTCGGTCACGATCGAATCCGTCGTCCCGCGCCTGCCTTTGCCGCCTCCCGTGCCGCATGGCCTTGGAGGCTTCACGGACCCGATGCGCGTCGCCAAAGGCGCGACGGAAAAAGCATCGGTTGCGGCGCTGACCCATCGTCCCCCGAAGCTGCATCCCGACGCGCCAACCGATCGTCCGCCGCGTGAGCCCGTGACGGGGGACCGTCCGCTTCTCACCCCGCCTCCCACTTGGAGACCGACGCGCGGATCACGCTTTGCCTGATCGTTTCCTTAGCTATGCCCTCCCTCCCTTCCACGCGACGCTTGTCCGTTCCGATGCTTGTGGCCGTGTTTTTGGTTTGGGTCGTCCTGAAGCTCCTTGGCGTGGGAACCGTTCCGAGCGGACAGGGGCCGACGGTCCCGTCCGTCGCTTCCTCGACCGTCCCCGTGGCGGCTTCCGCCGTCTCGTCCTCGTTGCCCGTGATCCGCTTGCCTGAGCCGCTTCCCACGAATGCCCTCGTCACCCGCGTCGTCGATGGCGATACCGTCGATGCGCTCCCCGATGGCGAAACGAAGATCGTACGCATCCGCATGCTGGGCATCAATACGCCCGAATCCGTCGATCCACGGCGTCCGGTCGAATGTTTCGGCAAGGAAGCCTCGCGCGTGCTGCGTGAGCGTGTCGAAGGGAAGCGTGTCCGCCTCATAGAAGACCCGAAGGCGGATGACCGCGACCGCTATGGCCGCCTCCTGCGCGCGCTTGCCATGGAAGACGGGACCGACGTGAACGCGACCCTTGTCGCCCAAGGCTACGCCCACGCCTACCTGGATTTTCCCTTGAATAAGGACCGGAAGGCCCAGCTTCGCCGCCTCGAGACGGAAGCGCGCGAGGCCGAACGGGGCCTTTGGGATCCGCAGACCTGCGGCGGGGAAGCGGTCCGCTGACGCTTGCGCCCGTCCGTCTTCCCCCGTACGCTTTCCGTATGCATTTCCTTCGTTCTCAACGCGTCTGGATGGCGGCATGGCTCGCCCTGGGCCTGTTCGCGTCCGCGTACTTGCTGGTCGTGTATGTCACCGGCGGTCCCATCGTCTGTGGGGCGGAGGGCGGGTGTGAGGTTGTCCGCGCTTCGGCGTGGGCCTATCTCGGGCCCATCCCTCGGCCGTTGCTCGGGCTCGCGTTTTATGTCGCGATGCTCTGCCTCCTGCTCTTGCGCGCATTGACCCCGTGGCAAGAGCGGCGCCTGCGGTGGCTCATGTTCTTTCTCGCCATCGTCGGCTTCGTCGAATCCGTCCATCTTTTTTCTATCCAGCTGCTCGTCATCAAGGCCTTCTGCCTCTGGTGCCTGGCCTCCGGGGTCGCGACGGTCGGCGTCCTTGCCGCGTCCGTGTTCGATCGGACCTCGCTCACCGAGTCGCAGCGCCTGGATGACCTGAGCGGCTACGCGCTCGTCTTCGCCGTCCTTGGCCTCGTCGGTGCGCCCGCCCTCTTCCTCTTGCTGCGATAGGGCCATCGGTTGGCACGCGTCCGCGCGCGTGCTATCCTCCTCTCATCCGCTTCGCTCTTTGCCTCTTATGACCATCACGCTCTATTCCACCCCGTCGTGTCCCTACTGCAAGCTCGTGAAGGATTACCTCAAGGAACAGAACCTGCCTTTCACCGACATCGACGTGTCGCTCGACAACGATGCGATCCAAAAAATGGTGAAGCTGTCCGGGCAGATGGGCGTGCCCGTCATCGACATCAGCGGGCAGGTCATCGTCGGCTGGAACAAGAACGCCCTTGAAGAAGTGATCAAGGCGCAGCAGGCCGCCGCGGTGAAGAATCCCGCGTAAGAAAAAAAGAACAGCTTCGCGCTGTTCTTTTGTTATGGGCTTTTCGCTTCCCGTCGGTGTCTGATCGCTTCCACGAGCGTCAGCGGGTCCGCGTATTCGAGGGACGCGCCAGACGGCAGCCCGCGCGCCAGCCGGCTCACCGTGATATCGGGGAACGCTTGCAAGACGCGTTGCAGGTACAGCGAGGTCGCATCTCCCGGGACGTCCGCATCGAGGGCGAGCAGGATCTCACGGATTTGCGCGTCCGGCCCGCGCAGCCGTTGCTGCAGGAGCCCGATGGTGAGCTGGTCCGCGCCGCGCCCTTCGAGCGGGTCGAGCGTTCCATGGAGGACGTGGTACCGACCCTTGAAGGCGCCGCTGTCTTCGAGCGGGCGGATGTCCTGACTCGTCGCGACGATGCAAAGGAGGTGTTGGTCCCGTCCCGAGTCCCGGCAGATGCGGCAGGGGTTCTGGTCCGTCCACTGTTGGCAGACTTCGCAGCGTCGCACCGCCTGTGCCAAGGCCTCGATGCTGCGGGCGAAGGCGAGGATCGCTTCCTTCGGCTGCGTCGTGAGCCAGGAAACGTACCGCAAAGACGCCCGGGGACCCAACCCCGGCAGTCGGTCGAACGCGGCCGTCGCCCGTTCGATGGGTTCCGGAAGCGAGGACATGGGCGATCAGAAGACGTGGCGACCGTCGGTTATTTCATGAGGGAACCGAATTCTTCGGCCAATTCGCTGCCTCCGAGTTCTTTCATGCGTTCGGCCATCACCTGTTGCAATTTTTTTACGGCGTCATTCATGGCTTCACACATCAGGCCCTCAAGCTTTTTCTTGTCCGTCATGAGCTCATCATCGATCTTACAGGAGAGGGTGTTCTGCAGGCCGTTGATCGTCACCTTCACCTTGCCCCAGCCGCTCGTGCCTTCGACCGTGATCTCGGCGACCTTCTTCTGGAGGTCCATGAGCTTTTTGGCGGTGGCGGCCTTGTCCTTGAATTCTTTCAGTTTGGAAAACATAGCCGCCAAAGTGTACCCGGGCCGTCCGGAAAAGAAAATCCCCACCGGGTGGGGTGGGGGAGGGGGTCAGCTCGCGAGCGTGGCGCGGCGGTAGGCTAGGGCGACGACGGTCACGCTGGAGTCCCCGATCGGCTCGTCGATGAGGCTGGTCACGTCGATCACTTCCCAGACGAGCCCATCGCACCCCGTGTGGCGCTCTGCGGGCTTGAAGAGAAAGAGCCAGTTCTCGGGGGCGGGTCCGAAGGGGGGTTCCGCCTGCGGCTTGGTGACCAGGCAGGTGAGGCCGAGGCCGTCCCAGAGGCTGTCTTCCATCTGTGGCAGGAGCCAGAGGAGGTCGGCGGCCGTCGCGATGTGGCGGCCCGGAAGGCCGGTCGCGAGGCACTGGCGATACGACTGCCGGCTCCGACGGTCCCGGACGTGGGGAGGCGCGCGTTGGTCGTTCAGGCTGATCGGCGCCGCCCCGAACGCCACATGGGGCGGGATGTAGAGTTCGGCCTTGACCGGTTCCAGGGGAAAGCCTGGCGGCAGGATGAACCTGTCGAGGTGCTGGTCGATCAGCTCGAGCAGCGGACGGACCGGGGTCGAGACCGGTTCGGCGTCGGGATGGTAGGGCGCGTGCGGGTCCGCTCGCCCTTTGGCTTGGATCGCGGCAAACCAGTGCGGTTCGTTCATGGGACCTCCGTGTCCGCGTGGGATGCTCCCAAAAAGATCGTCGTTTGTCAATAGCTAGAACGGTGATCGGGAACAGAAGCCGCCCCTCGTGAGGGGCGGATGCCTGCTTAAAACGGATTCGTGTTCGCGAGCGCGGGAGCCGCTGGTGCCGCCACGCTCGGGACGTTCCCCGGCGGGGGCACGAAGGCGCCCAGCCCGCCATCCTTCGTGAGCGTCCGGAAGCTCGCGTTCGAGGCGTCGAAGAACATCTTCACGACGCCCGTCGGCCCGTTACGGTGCTTGGCGACATGGATCTCGGCGATGTTCTGCTCTTCCGGCGAGAGGTCCTCAAGGCGATAGTTGCGGTCGGTCGCCTTGCGGTAGATGAACATGACGACGTCGGCGTCCTGCTCGATGGAGCCCGAGTCGCGCAGGTGGGCGAGGCGGGGGATCGCCGGCTTCTGCAATTCCACGCTACGCGACAGCTGCGACAGGGCGATGACCGGGACGTTCAGCTCGCGGGCGAGCGTCTTGAGGCCGCGGCTGATCTCCGAGATTTCCGCATTGCGGTTGTCGCCGCTCGACTTGTTGCGGCTTTCCATGAGCTGCAAGTAGTCGACGATCACCATGCCGAGGCCGTGTTCCATCTGCAGGCGGCGGCATTTGGTGCGCACCTCCATGATGTTCGCGCTGCCCGTGTCGTCGATATGGATGGGCGCTTCGGTGAGGACGCCGATGGCGTGGCCGATGCGTGGGAAGTCGTCGCTCTGGGAAGAGTCGGACAGGTGCCCGTTGCGCAAGCGCCACAAGTCGATGCGCGCTTCGGCGCAAAGCATGCGTTCCGCGAGCTGGTCCTTGGACATTTCCAAGGAGAAGATGCCCACCGGGACGCGGTGCTTCACGGCCGCATGGCGGGCGATGTCGAGCGCGAACGAGGTCTTGCCGCACGCCGGACGCGCCGCGAGGATCACGAGGTCGCTCTTCTGCATCCCGCCCAGGAGGGCGTCGAGGTCGCTGAAGCCGGTGGGGATGCCGCGGAGCTTGCCTTTCTGCCGATGCATCTCATCGATGCGGTCGAAGGTGTCGGCGAGCACGTCACGGATGGGCGTGAAGCTGCGTTTGCCGAGTTTTTGTGAAACCTGGAAGAGGCTTTTTTCGGCTTGGTCCAGCAGGTCCTCGACATCTTCCGATTGCTCGTACCCGAGCGAGGTGATCTCGCCGGCGGCCTGCAACAGGCGGCGCAAGGTCGCTTTCTTCTGGACGATCTCGCCATAGTGGACGACGTGGCTCGCGGTCGGAACGGCGTTCGAGAGCGCGATGAGGTCGGAACGCCCGCCGATCCGCTCGAGGTCGCCGCGTTCCTGTAGGCGATTGCCGAGCGACAGGAGGTCGATCGGCTCGCTGCGTCGATACAGGTCGAGCATGGCCTCATAGATGCGGCGGTGCTTGTCCAAATAGAAGTCCTCCGCCTGGACGGTGTCGGCGACCTTCACCATCGCGTCCTTGTCGAGCAGGAGCGAGCCGAGGAATGACTGCTCGGCTTCGATGTTTTGGGGGGTCACTTTCTCGAGGGAGGACATATGGCCGCATCCTACGAACCCCGTCCGCAACGCGCAACCGGGATCGAATCGGGCGAAAAATCAGCCTATGTATTTCACGACGCAAGAATAATCTGCGGAATTGCGGGTTCCGCGACCAGCGCGCGCCTGTCGTTTGTCGGGCGGCGTTCCATCCCGCATAATACCCCTGACTATGCGTCGTTCTTTCTTCCTTGCCGTGCCGGCGCTCGTCGGTCTGACGATCGGGGCGGGGGCATTTGCCCTTCCGAGCCTGTTCGCACGCTTCGGGATCTGGCAGGCGAGCCTCTGCTTCTGGTTCCTGGTCGCCTGTGTCGTCGTCGTCAAGCGCCTGTATGTGGACGTCATCTTGGCCGTGCAGACGCCCCATCGGTTGCCTGGCTATGTTCGGCTCACGTTAGGGCAGCGTTGGGGGGCGGTCGCCGTGGGGACGTATTTCTTTCCCATGTATGCCGGCCAGGTCGTTTACCTTATTTTAGGGAGCGTCTTCTTTCAGTCGCTCCTGGCTTGGTTCGGGATCGGCGTCCCGCGTCGGCTGTCCATGCTGGTGATCTTCGCCTTCGTGGCGGCCGCCGTGTGGGGTGGGCTCCGGCGCGTGGCAAGGGTTGATGCGGCGCTGGTGTCCTTTAACCTGATCCTATTCACCTCGGTCATCCTGGCGGCGGCGTTCCGTGGACCGGCGCCGACGCAGTTGATCGCGCAGCCTTCTTGGGAGGCGTTCGGCCTCGTGCTGTTCGCCCTGTCCGCCCTCGCGATCATCCCCGAAGTCGTGGAGCTCACGGGGCGCCAGTCTCGGGCCGCGAAACGCGCGATCACGGTGGGGACGCTCCTGTCGGCGGTGTTCATCTGGCTGTTCGCGGTCTTCATGGCGCGGGCAGGCGGCGCGTTGCTCTCCAGCCAGCCGGAGAGCCTCCTCTTTGCCTTGCCGGGGTGGGCGCGGGTCGTGTTGCCGCTCATGGGGCTCGTGTCGATCGGGACCGCCTATCTCACGACCGCCGAAGCCCTACAGGGGACATGGCGCCATGACTACGGCTTCCGCTTCGCCCCATCGTGGCTCGTCACGCTGTTTCCGTCCTTGTTCTTTGCCCTTCTCATCAAGGATGGCTTCATGTTGCTCGTGACGATCATCGGCACGGTCTGTGGCGGCGTGAACGGCGTGCTGGTCGGCATGATGCGGGTCGCCATCGCGGAGCGCAAGCGGGAGCTGTTCGCGCTTGCGCTTGGCCTCACGGCCGTCTTCATCTACGGGTTCGGCGTTTCCGGCCAAATCGCGACATGGCTTTTCCTTTGACCTATGCTCTTCACCCTCCGCGGCATCCATATCAGTTTCTGGCTCTTCGTCTTTTGGGTCTTCCTGCGTTTTTGGGAAATGCGGTTTGAAGTGTCCCCGTTGCCGGCTTGGACATTGCCCGCGTTTGTCCTCCTGGTCCTGTTTGGCGTGAGCGTCCTCCTGTCGCATCGTCTGCAAAAACGCCATCCGCTAGACAAAAAAAGCGTCCTTTGGGCGACCGTGCTGCTCGTCCTGGGGACGTTCGCCTGGGAGAGCGGTCTGACGCTTTATCTGGCCGGCTGGTCGGGGTTCGGGAACATGTTCACTTGGCGGTTCGTGGCAGGCCTTGCCATCCAGGCGGTCGCCGGATTCGTGGCCGCCGCCTGGCTCCGTCGCACGCGCCCGCCGGCGACGCTTCCGGACGCGGTCCCCGTTTCCGTCAGCGCGCCCGACGCGCCGCCGCAACCGTATTCTGAAGCAGGAACGCGATGGTGAGGGGGCCGACGCCGCCCGGCACAGGCGAGGCCGCCTGCGTCTCCAGCAGCGTCTCCGTCACCACATCGCCGACGGTCGTTCCATCCGCCCGTCGGTTCGTGCCGATATCGATGACGACCGCGTCCGGATGCAGTTCCGGCCCCGTGAGCAGTCCCGCCTGCCCAAGGGCGGTCACGACCAGCCGCGCTTCCTTCAAGACATGGGGGCGGGGCTTTTCCCGCTCGACCGCGACAAAGGCGCCCGCGCGCCTCAACAGGTGGGCGAGCGGTTCGGTGAAGATGGGGGACTTGCCCAAGATGAGTACGCTTGTGCCGTTCAGGTCCAATCCGCTTTGTGCGATCAGGGTCAGCACGGCCAGGTGGACCGGCGAAAAGGTCTCTCCCGTCCCGGCGAGAGCGGCTTCGCGCGTCTCCGGATGGAACCCGTCCACGTCCTTCCTTGGCGCGATCGCCCGCACCACCGCATCCGTATCGATCCCGTTCGGCAGGGGGAGCTGCACGATGATCCCGTGGATCGCGGGATCCGCGTTCCAGGCATCCACGCAGGCGACCGCTTCCTCCGTCGAACAGGTGTCCAGGCGCTGAACCGTCATCCGTACGTCCACGTCCACGGCCGCCTTCTCCTTCAGGCGGACATACAGTGCCGAAGCCGGATCGCTTCCGACCAAAAGCACCGCCAACCCTGGCGCGATCCGATCCCGTTCGATTTCTTGGCGTAACTCGTCCTGGATCCGTCCCGCCGCCCCCTTCCCGGAAAGCGTCATCATAGGTGTTTCGCCCAGTGTGCCGCCCCTCCTTTCCGTTGTCGAGCCTTTGCATAGCCAGTCCTTTCTCCCACCTGCCTTTTCGTTCGCCGTCCTCGCCCTATCCGGCGAGAGGCCGCGGAGCGTCTGGTCCTAGAAAATCTCTTTATTTTGACCTTTTCCCCGTCTCTCCGTATGCTACGCCCCATCTCTCCCTTCTTGTTATGCAGTCACCTTCCGGCGTGAACCATCTCGCCATCATCATGGACGGCAACCGCCGTTGGGCCAAGGAACGGGGCCTCCCGGCCTCTGAAGGCCACCGCGCCGGCTACGAGACCCTCAAGCAGGCTGGCCAATGGTGCCTCGACCGCGGGATCGCCATGCTTACGGTGTTCGCGTTTTCCACCGAAAATTGGAAACGCACCAAAGAGGAGGTCGGCTACCTCATGAGCCTCCTCGAAAAGGCCTTGAGCGAGGAGCTTGAGTTTTTCGTGCAAAAGGGGATCCGCCTGAAGGTGCTTGGCCGCCTTAACGAGCTGCGCCCGACCTTGCAGGAGGCGATCCAGCGCGCCGTCGATGCGACCAAGGATTTTCAGGAACATACGCTCGCGATTTGCCTCAACTACGGCGGTCGCGCCGAGATCGTCGACGCATTCAAAAAGATTCTCGCCTCCGGCACGCCCGCCGACCAGATCGACGAGGCGACCGTTCAGGCTGCGCTTTATCTCCCCGAGCTGCCCGATCCGGACCTCATCATCCGAACGTCCGGCGAGGAACGCCTGAGCGGCTTCCTGCTGTGGCAATCGGCATATAGCGAACTCCACTGGACGCGCAGCCATTGGCCGGATTTTGGCGAGAAGGAGCTTGACGAGGCCCTTGAGGCCTACGCCCAACGCCAACGCCGCTACGGGACATGAAGTGAAAAGGGGGATGGGAGTGCGTCAACCCGTTCCCTTCCGTGGGAGGCGGTTTTTCTGCTATCATCTCTGCGAACAAGCGATATGAGTGACCGCTCTCCCGTTCGTGGTTGGCGCGAAATCCCTTTGCCCCACGAGCGTCACACCCCACCCAAGGCCGAATCGGTCCGCATGCAAGAACGTTTGGCCGGTGCGGACTTGGTCAAGCGCTTACGCACGGAAGGCTTGGTGGAACTGGCGGCCCCTCCGCAGGATCCGCCCGCCCGTCTTTTCGCGCTGTATCGCGCGATGGCGAATCCCGAGGCTCCAACCGGAAGGCTGCGCCTGGATCGGCACCTTGCGTTGGGCCGGTTTGCCTACGGGTTCACGGACGCCTATGTCATCGATCTCATTGCCGAATGCCCGATTGGCACCGGAACGCTGGTTCCCGTTGGTCACCGTGATATCCTAGTCGCTCGCCTTGAGGAAGCGGACGAGCCTGTCCGCGCCAACGGAAACCTGACGATTGACCGGAGACTCTTTCGGCAATGGAGCCGCTCTCCCGTTCCGGCGGCGGCGGTCCCGGTCCTTGAAGCGGCGGACGCGCTTTGGCAGGGCAATGGCATCGACGTCATTCCAAGCCTGCAGGGCTTGGAGGAAGATGATGCGGCGGCGATCGATGCCGAGGCGCTCGCGGCGTATTATCGTCAACACGGAGTCCCGATGGGCCTTTCTTGGCGCGGAAAGGGACTGGGAAAGCTCCTTACCGGTCTCGAACTGGAACTTTTGCGGCAGTACAAAGTCGACCAACTGGCCCTCGACAGCCAATCGGAGCCGTTGCGGAGTATTTTTATGCACCTGTCGACACAGGAACGCACGCTCGACCTGCGGTCCCTGCCGCCGGAGCGGTACCTGGACCTGATCGTGCCGTTTTTGCAAAAGCAGCCGTCCGTCTCCGGGGGGGGATAGCTTGACGCCGGGGCCGTTTTGACCTATCGTCGCGGCGTTCGCGACCATCGTTCCTCAGGAGGTCCAATGCCGAACGCGATCCCGCCCTACATCGGCATCACCGGTTTCACCGAACACGCCCAGGTCCGGCGCATGCAGGCCGCGTTCGTCGCGGCGGGCGGGCCAGGCCTCGGCTTTCGTCTTGGCGTCGGTGTCATGACCGGCCGTCGGCTCCGCACGGGCGAATGGACATCGTTCCGCGCCGTCTGGCCGAACCCGACCGCGATCCCCAAGATCTTCGCCCCTCTCCCGGGTGAGCGGTCCGATGACCCCGCCCGCCCCTTCCGCGTCCTGCACTACGTCGATTATGACAACGACGGGGTCGCGCGCAGAGACCTCGTCCGGCATCTTACGGGTGCCATCCGTGACGCCTCACCCGGCATCGATGCCCTTCAACTGGACATGGTTTGGCCCGATCCCGAGGTGCTCGCCGAAGTCCGCAAGGCGCATCCCGAGGTCCCCCTCATCCTCCACGTCAGCCGGCTCGCCATGGAGCGCCTCCGCGTGCGGGAAGACATGGCGGAATGCGGTGATGACCTGGCTCGGCTGCTGCACGCCCTCGACCAGTACCAGCCCATCCCATCCAACCTTGCCGCCGTCCTGCTTGATCGCGGGGAGTGCCGGAATCGGCCGCTCGATGATTACGCCCTCGCCGACGAGGCGCGGTTCCTCCGCGAGCATGTTCCTGAGCTCGGGATCGTGGTCGGTGGTGCCCTCGGTCCCGATACCATCGAGATCCTCAACCCCTTTTTCCGTCGCCATCCGGGTCTCCAGGTCGCGTCCGAGCGTCCCCTCCATTTCAGCATCGACTCCCAACGCGATCTGCACATCAAGCGCGACCTGCTGTTTCCCATCGACTGGGATCGTGCCGCGGCCTACCTCCGCCGGGCGGTTGGGCACTTCCATCTCTACCGGCGCTGACCATCCGTCCGCAGGCCCGTTCCGGTCTGTTTTTTTAAACAAAAAAGGCCCCCGTGGTCACACGGGTGCCGGTGGTCAAGCC
>CAZIMD010000038.1:0-12930 GCA_964540365.1 uncultured Gammaproteobacteria bacterium | reverse complement strand
GCTTAAGGACGAGATCCTTTTTCGCCGCATACCATGTTGACAAAGATCCCCACCCATGCCAGAATCGTCTGTCCGCAAAGAAGGAGATGGCATGAAAAAGCACGCACGCACCAACGCCCTCGGGACCCCCGAAAACCCCATCACGGAGACGGATACGCAGGCAGAGCTCCCCATGAAGTACTGCAAGTGTTCCATCTGCGCACAGGTGGTCCAGTGCACCCCCTCGACGGACGTGTACCGCTGCCGCGACGGCAAGCTCCGCTGCACTCCGTGCAACAAAGGCTACTTGGCCGCATGCACCAACCCGGCCATCAACGACCTGAACGGCCCGCCGGATCCGTTCATGATGAACTGAGACCACAGCGGTTGCATCCGCATAAGGGTTCGGCCATTCCCCAGATCTGGATCGCCGGTCCGCAATGGCACTGGCACGCATGCCCGCTTCCCGAGGCCGCCCGCGATCGCCCGCTCACCGAACAGCTCCAGGCCCTCATGGACCTAAGGACCCCGGAAGCCGCCCGGCGGCTCAAAGGCCGCGACGGGATGGCTTGTTTCTCTGGAGAATTCTAGCTGCTCTTCGAGCAGGCCGAGAACAGACCTCTCATAGAAACCGCTTCGATCCTGACGAGCTGCTTCCCCATCCCGTCCCTGCTTGCCGCCACCATCTTCCTGTCACCGCGCGGACGGCACGCGATCTGGTTTCCGCGGCCCGCGGCTGAATGCGCTACAAGCGCATTTTTTTCTTGGACCAGCGACCTTGCCCCACAGGGAATCGAGGGAAAAGCATGGGAGATTTCGCGTGATGAACGGATGAGCACGCCTCCTCACGCCGGTGCGCGAATGCTATCATGCGCCCATGACCTCCTACGACACCTTCCGCGAGCGGCCACCTGTCCGTGCAGATCGTGCAAACCTGCGTGCCCTGATCCGCGCGGGAGAGAATATCCCTCTCGGCGACTGGCGTGCCTTACGCCAGGAAATTCTGGAGCGCTTTCGACTCCGCGAACTGCCGCCGCGCATGCTGACGGTCGACACCCATCTCGCCGAAGGGCTCGACGAACTCATCCGCCGTGACAGCCCACAGCTTGCCTCCTTCGGGTCCGGCGAATACATTCCCGACTCCTTTCCTCAAGAAGCGAAAAGGCTGCTTATGCGGCAAGAGGAAGAGGATAGCGAGAGCCCCATTCAACGACGGCAACGTGATTTTATCGGCAGGCTGCAAGATACGGAACAGGATCGCGAAGACGCCTTGGCGCGAGGGAAGGATGCCTGGGCGGCCCGCTTGGACATGGCCCTGGACCACACCCATCACGAGTTTGCCGTCTTCGAATCGCTGTTCCGTGCAAACAAAGACGGGATGGTGCTGGTCGTGGGGTATCCGCGGGACCTCAAGCGGACCCTCGGTGCGATCCCGTGGGAGTGCTATCCGAACATTTCCGTTGCCTGCATCGTCCTCGCCGCGCCCCGCCATTTGGCCAAGCTGGAGGAAGCTTACCCTGACGTTGAGTTCTTCTCCTGCGAAACGCCCACCGAAGGAAAAGGTCCGGGCAAGGAGACCGATCCGATCATGCGGGAAGGCATCCTAAAGCTGCTCTCGCCTTGCCTTTCGCTCGGAGCCCCCTACTCCGACCACCTCATCCGTGCCACCCGCAAATGGTTCTACCCTTCCGCAGACGCCCAGCTCGAAAAGGAGATCATTGACGCGTTGCGCACGACCTCGATCCCCCTCTGGAGAGAGATGCGCGCTGAAGCCATCGGACGCCTGCGGGCCTGGCGAACACTCCCACCGGAGCAGCGTAAGCTCGCCGCGGAGATCATCACCCAATACACGCGTCCGCACCGAACCTGGGAGGGAAACTATCCCGAGGCTTGGCTGCAGGTAGGCGTTCGACTGGTCGCCCTCGATCCGGACTGTCTTCCAGAAGAAACCGGTCGGATGTTCGTCCAGGAGCTCTCGGCCCTCCTCCACAAAACCATCCAAAAGGCCGAGGAAGCGACCAACGACCTGGAGAGGCGCGAATCATGGGACTTCCTGCAAAAGGCCGCGGAGCTCTTCATTTTCGCGCCGGAGGTGAACCACGCGTACCAAGAAACACTGGCCTTCATCGCACGACGCAACCTAGCGCTGCTCGAAGCGTCTGGCCAGCGCGCAAGCGAAGACCGCCGGCGCTCGCTCGAGGTAGACATCCTCCGGGCAGAGCGGTGTGGGGCGGACACGTCGGAACTGTGGCAACGCTACCGGCACATCGGGTAAGAGGGGTCGAAGGCACCCGTTAAGGGTGTCTTTGCTTAACGCCATCGCCCTAGTCAAGCCAAAAAAACCGCCTCCGCGCCGTTCAGGCGGTGGCGGTCTGGGACAGGGACGGGGCGGGGACGCCGCGCTTGCGGGCCTCGTCGGGACTGAGGCAGAAGCGCTCGGGCAACTGCTCGGCCTCGATCATGAACCCGCCGCGCGGGATGCTCGAGACGACCAGGCCGCGGCGCGCGAGGAGAGGCAAGGCCTTGGCGAAGGACGAGCGCCGGCGCTGCAGGGCCTGCCGGTCGCGCACGGGCGCGATGCGGTCGGCGATCTCGTCGCAGGTGAGCCAGCCGGCGCGGGGACCCGTGGCGCCATCAGAGGCGGAGGCGGCAGCCTCGTCGGCGAGGACCCGCAGGATACGGCCCTCAAGGTAGGTCTTCGCGAGCCACTTGATCCCCTCGAGAAAGACCCACCCACCGACAAGGACGATCACGACGATCTTCAGCATGCGCTTTCTCCTGACAATCCCAGGACGATCCAGGGATCGGAGCATCCTAGCAGGATACTGGCACCCCGTCAATGGTATGGCGTCCTGGAATGAAAAATGGCCAATATTTGGCCATTTTTTCAATCTTCCTAGTAGTCGATCAGCTTCTTCACCGCCCCGTGCTGCTGGATCTTCTCTAACGCCTTCGCCTCGATCTGGCGGATGCGCTCGCGCGTGACGTCGAACTCCTTCCCCACCTCCTCAAGCGTATGCCCCACGCCATCGAGCAGGCCGAAACGCATCTCGAGGATCTTCTGCTCGCGCGGGTTGAGGTCCTTGATGATGTCGCGGACGTAGTCGCGCAGGAGCTGCAAGGCGGCGGCGCGGTCCGGGGACGGGTTCTTGGAATCCTCGATGAAGTCGGCGAGGGTCGTGTCGCCGTCGTCGTCGTCGCCGATGGAGGTCTCGAGCGAGACCGTGTCCTGGGAGATCTTGATGATGTGGCGCACCTTCTCGACGTCCTGCCCCATTTCGGCCGCAATCTCTTCCGGCAGCGGCTCGCGGCCGAGCTCCTGGATGAGTTCGCGCTCGATCTGCTGGTACTTGTTGATCGTCTCGACCATGTGCACCGGGATGCGGATGGTGCGCGACTGGTCGGCGAGGGCGCGCGTGATGGCCTGGCGGATCCACCAGGTCGCGTACGTGGAAAACTTGAAGCCCTTGCGGTATTCGAACTTCTTGACGGCGCGGAAGAGCCCGATGTTCCCTTCCTGGATCAGGTCGAGGAGCGAGAGGGACTTGCCCGTGAACTTCTTGGCGATCGAGACCACGAGGCGGAGGTTGGCCTCGATGAGCGCCTGTTCGGCCTCCTTGTCGTTCTTCTCCTTGCGCTTGGCGAGGGCGATCTCCTGTTCGGCGTTGAGCAGCGGGATCTTGCCGATCTCGCGCAGGTACATCTGGATGGAATCGATGTTGAGGAAATCGACCGGCTCAGCCTTGGCGACGGCGGCCGAGGACGACTTGCGCTCGCCGCGGTCCTCTTGGCTGTGGAGCGACTTCAAGATGTCCTTGCGTTCGCCGGCGCGGCCGAGGATCCCCTCCTTCTGTTCGACCATGCCGATGCCGGCGGTGTCGAGGCGGTCGATGAAGGCCTCGAGGACGTCGGCGTAGTCCTCGACTTCCGGGAACGCGAAATAGAGCTCGTTCTCGGTCATGAACCCGCGGGAACGGGCCTTGTCGAACAACCGGTCCAGCATCTCCTGGGCAGGCGGAGCCGCCTTCACATACGGCGGCGCTTTCACCGTCGTTCCTTTGGGGGATTTCGCGGGCTTGGCGGGGGGCTTCTTCGTGGCGGGCGCCTTCTTGGCGGCCGTCGGCTTCTTTTTGGCAACGACCTTCTTGCCTTTCGGGACGGAGGGATAAAACTTCTTCTTCGCGACGGGCTTCTTGGCGGGCATAAAAGACCTGAAGGGGGGAAGGTTAACGGCGCAAGGCCGTACTCAAGGGTCCTGAGTCAGGGCAGAGAACTGGCGGGCCAGCGCTTCGACGCGCGCATGGTCCCCCGCCGCTTCCGCCTGCCGCATCGCTTCCTGCAAGGCCGTCAGACGCTGGGTGCGGACGACGTGCCGGCGCATGTGCAGCATCTGCGCGTGCTCTTGGGCGTTCTCTTGGGAGGAACGCGAAGCGAGGGCATGTTCTGCCAGGAGGGTGAGCGTATTGTAGGTCTTCATCTCGTCGGGCCCAAGCGAGGCCGCGAGATGGGAAAGCGTCTGGCTCCAGGCCGTAGACGTGGGTGGTGGAAAACCGTCCCGATGATACGCGTCGCGCAAGGAAACGTAAAGGGCCTTCAGCTCAGGCGCCGAATCCTCATCCCATAGCACCGGTTCGGCCTGGAAAAGGGCCTCCAGCAAGGGTCGCGCCTGCAGGGACAACGCGAACAGCCGCCAGGCGGGACGGCGGTCAACGGGAATCTCGCGGAGGGGTGCGGGGGACGCGGATGAGGCGGTCCTGGCAGGGCCCAGCGTGAACGCTTTCGCTTCCGAACGCTTGATGCCTTGGAGCAGGCTCTCCTCCCCGATCCCCAGGTCCTGCGCCAAGCGCTTGATCCAGGCGTCACGCTCGACCGGGTGCGGGATGCGGGCGAGCTCCGGCAGGACCGCGTCGGCAATCTGGCGCTTGTGCTCGGGAGAGGTCAACGGATAGCGCGTAAACGCGCCACGATAGACCCATTCGATGATGCCGGTCGCGTCGGCGATCGCTTGTCGCCAAAGGTTGGGGTCCTTCTTGCAGGCCTCGTCAGGGTCCTTTCCCGCCCCCGGGGGGAGGGTAATGATCTTGATCGAGTATTCCTGGACGCGCGCCAGGTCGAGGCCGCGCAAGGTGGCGGCTGCCCCGGCGGCATCCTGGTCGAAGGCGATGGCAAGGTTCGTGGTGAAGCGCTTCAGGAGGCCCAATTGCTCCAACGTCAACGCGGTCCCGCTGGCCGCGACGACGTTCGTGATGCCTGCCTGGTGCGATGAGACCACGTCCATGTTCCCCTCCACGATCACGGCAAGGCCGGTGCGGCGGATCTCGGCCTTCGCCTTGTCGAGGCCGTAGAGGACCCCGGATTTGCGGTAGACCGGCGTTTCCGGCGTGTTCATGTATTTCGGCTGGTTGGGGTCGGCCGTGAGGATGCGACCCGTAAAGCCGACGACGTTGCCGTGCACGTCCTGGATCGGGAACATGAGGCGCCCGCGGAAACGGTCATACACCCCGTCGCCGCGTTCACGCCGCATCGCGAGGCCGGCGAGCACCAGCTCCTCGGCCGTGACGCCTTTCTTCCCCAAGGCCTCGGTGAGCAGCGTCCATCCTTCCGGCGCGTACCCGATCTGGAACAGGTCGGCGGAGAGGTCGTCGATCTGCCGCTTGGCGACGTAGGCCCGCGCATCGGCCGCCTGGGGCAATTGCAGCAACATGCTGCGAAAAAATCGGGCCGCAAGCTCGTTCACCTCATGCAGGCGCTTCTTCTTGGTCCGGTTCTGCTCCCCCGCCTCCTGCTCGGGCAACGTCACCCCTGCCTTTTGCGCCAAGAATTGGAGCGCCTCACGGAACTCCATCCCCTCGATCCGCTCGATGAACGTGAAGATGTCGCCGCCGCAATCGCAGCCAAAGCAATGCCAAGACTGCCGGCTGCGCGAGACATGGAACGACGGGCTCCGTTCCTGGTGGAACGGGCAGAGCCCCTTGAACGAGCCCGCCCCTGCGGGCTTAAGGGGAACGTATTCGGCCACGAGGTCGACCACGTCGATGCGGGCCTTGATGTCGGGCACGATATCCATGGGTTGGTTATACCCAAGAAGGGCGGGGGTGTCACTGGGGCCCGAAACGGGTGTAAAGCTGCGCTTGCCAGGCCAGGCACGCGGTGATAGAACGGGGACGCTCGCCCCCCCCAAGCGACGGGGCGGGCAGAAGGATTCTGCGCATGTCGAACGACGCACGTCCCCCCGTGAACGGAACCACCTCGTCCGCGCCCGCAAGCGGCTCGCCGCGACCGGGCCGCCGGTTCGCCCGGGTACAGCCGCAGCAGGGAGAGGAACGGCACGGCAACCTCTTCGATCCGCACGACAGCGACGCGACCGTGCGCCACCTGTGGCGCGCACGATGACGCCCGACCTCGAGGAGCTGCGCGCGCGTTCCCTGCGCGCCACCGTCGCCCTCCTGCGCGAGCAGGTCCAGAGCTGGCCCGCCAACGGGACGCTCGAGGGACGCTTCGGAGCCATCGCACTGAAGCCGCCCGTCGGGAACGCCAGCCAAGCCACGCCCGAGCTCGAGATCCTCGTCGACGGACGCGCCGTCACCGTTCCGCTCACGAACTCGGCACCGCACGAGCCACGCCGGCTCGGTGTGCCCGCGGCGCTCGTCACGCCTCCCCAGGATGTGGCTCTGTTCCTCCTCTCCGCCGTGGCCCAAGCGACCCGACGAACGACCCGGCTCCTCTACCGCCCATTCCACGAGATCTACGAGGCCGACGCCGATGGCCGCCTCACCCTCGTGGGCAACGCCAGCGAAGAAGACGCGGCCGACTGGCCCTGATCCCCGATTTGGGGATTTTTCATATCCATGAAAAAAACGCCGTGCAGGCGTCAGGAATGCGAAGAATCGCGCAGGTGCTCATCGAATCCAGGAGCGAGGGCGTACCCCTCCCCACGCACGTTCAGGATGGAAGGGGCTTGAATGCCGACCTGGAGAGCCCTATTCCGCACGTAGCCGATGAGAACGATCACGGCCTTGTTGCTCGGCTGACCGGTGACACGACGAATGTCCTGCACCGTATGATACACGCGTGGAGGTTGTGATCGGAGGCAGGCAAACAGCCGCGACTCCATCTTAGAAAGCCTCAGGACGGCGCTAGGCCCCTTAAGCCACAGGATGCCCCCGTTCGGCGACGTGGCCACCCTGGGCGGAGCCGCAGGAAACGGGTCGGAAGGGATGAAATCCTCCGGGATCGAAAGCGGTCGAAAGGCGAGGCGATCCTGTTCGTTCCAGCGGCCGCAGATCAGCGCAAGGATAGTCGCGAGAGGGGTCGTCTCGGGAAGGCCTGCGCGAATGTAATGGCTGAAGGCGTTGCCATAGTCGGCAATCGTCGTCCTCCGGACGAGGAGATTGAGGGCGCGTGACGGAAGAGGTGCGCCGCCGGTCGTTTTGCCACTTGGGCTGGATCCATGTTCTTCCACGCTTCACCATCCTTCACTTGAACGGATGTACCAAGATTAGAGCATACCGTCAAGACGCGCGGTGAGAAAAAACACACGCCTCGCCATCCCGTCAGGAGAAGACGATCAAGAACGTCGCCATTTCAGAATGAAAAAAGACGCCTTTATACGGCGCCAGAAGAACTATGTGGCCCTGTCGTCGCCCGGCCCCCTGTTCCTCGCGGCCGCCGGGACGATCTCGCCGATCCCCGCCTGCACGAGGACGGGATACCCCTCGACGAGGCGCGGGATGTCCTCGCGGCCGTCGTCGGGACCGGAGAGGTAGACGCGGATGAAGGGGCGCTCCTGGAGATCGCGGGACGAAACAGTCGCCTCCACACCCGGCAGCGCCATCAGGACCGTCGCCTGCCTAGCGAACACCTCGACGAACGGGGGGCGGCCAGCGTGACCGGCTTGCAGCAAGCGGTCGATCTCCGCCGCATCGGCGCGGTCATTGGCGAGCAAGCGCCGGATCTGCTCGGCCTGCGCCACCGTGATACGCGTGCGCACCGTGGGATGGTGGATGCCCATGCGGCGGAGAAGGAGGGAAAACTCCTCCGAGGACTGGCCGGCTTCGCGGGCGAGCGCTTCGACCGTGACGGGATCGTCCGCCTCGGGCGCGGCGGGGCCGGTACGCGGTTTCGGTTCGGATCTCATGCGGACACGTTTCCTTTCGCGGAAGAAGAACGGGGTCGACCAGGACCGGGAAAGCATCGCACAGGTCGCGGATCACGTCAACGGAAGAACCTCACCGCGGACCGCCCGAAGGCAGAAAAAATCTCCGCGGGGCGGAGGGGTCAGAACCAGACCAGGAAGCGGTCGCCGAGGGTGGGCGTCGTGGGATCGACGTAGCTGATGAGCGGCGGACCCCCCGGCACCGAGGTGAACACCGCCTCGTGGGCGGCCGTCGCCGCGTAGGTCAGGGCCGAGAGCGAGTAGAGGTTGTCGTGGCGCGTCCAGGAGGTGCGGGCCGGGTTCTCGCGCGTGACGATGATCGCGCGGATCTCGCCGTCGGTGGCGGGCGCGGTGTCGTCCTCGTTCAGGAACGATAGCGAAAAACGGAGCTCGTTGCCGTCCTCGAGCGGCCAGCGGTAGGCGACGGCACAGGCGGACTGGGTCGGCGCGCAAATGGCCGCCGCGAGGTCGCGGCCGCCACGGATGGAGAACCGGTACGCCCGGCGCCAGTCACTGGGGTTGGCGCGGCTCTGCACCCAGCCCGCGAAATTCGGGCGCGGGATGCGGTTCGGGAGGGTCCCGGCGCACCAGGTGACGCACTCGTAGCTCCCCGTCCCGGTGATCGCCTGCGCCTCAGGGAGGAGCAGGATGACGTCGCACGACAGGTCCCATGCCGGTCCGGAACAGGACGTGAACGGCTTGATGACGGTCGGCGGCATGATCGGGAAGAGGAGGGCCTGGGTGGACGCGCGGTCAGCGGGAGGGTCGACGGCCGCCTGGCAGGCGGAAACGAGCGCGGCGACCAGGGCGAGGCAACGAACGGTCTTCATTTGATCACGGCTTTCCCTCACGGTCGGCTGGACACCCAGCGGACCATGAGGCGGGTTTTATAGCGAAAAAAAGCACCCCTGTCAAGGGGCGCCCTCTTACCGCGTCCGCCCGTGACGCAGCGCCCGCCTCGCCTTCAGTTTCTTCGCTTCGGCGTCTGGTAGCGGGGCCCCCTTTTCCTGCTTCTTGACCTCCTTCTCGAGGATGGCGATCTCATCCCGAAGGATTGCGGCCAGCTCGAACTGCAGGTCCTTGGCGGCCTGTTTCATTTCCTTCGCCTTCTGCTTGATGACCTGGTCGAGGCGGTGCGCATCCGGCGCCTGCTCGAGCGCGAGGATGTCCTTGACGCGCTCCGTCTTGCCTTCGAGGCCCAGCATCTCGCGGAGGTCTTCGACTTTCTTGCGGATCGTCCGCGGGGTGATGCCGTGCGCTTCGTTATACGCCAGCTGCTTCGCCCGGCGACGCTCGGTTTCGGTGATGGCGCGCTGCATCGAACCCGTCATCTTGTCGGCATACAGCAGCACCTGGCCCTGCACGTTGCGGGCCGCGCGGCCGATGGTCTGGATGAGTGACGTTTCGGAACGCAAGAACCCTTCCTTGTCGGCGTCCAGGATCGCCACGAGCGAGACTTCGGGCAGGTCTAACCCCTCGCGCAAGAGGTTGACGCCGACGACGATCTCATATTCCCCTTTGCGGAACGCGGAAAGGATCTCGAGGCGCTCGATGGTATCGATGTCGCTATGCAGATATTGGACCTTGAACCCCTTTTCCTTCATGAATTCGGTGAGGTCTTGGGCCATCTTCTTGGTGAGGGTCGTCACGAGGATACGCTCGTCGCGCGCCAGCACGGGCCGGACGCGCTCGATGAGGTCCTGGACCTGGCCGGGATAGGCCTCCTCTCCCAAACGGCCGGCGGAGGCGGGCTGGATGATGACTTCCGGATCGACGAGGCCCGTCGGGCGGATGATCTGCTCGACGACCCGCTCGGAATGCTTGAGCTCGTATGGCCCCGGCGTCGCGGACACGAACACGGCGGAACGGATCTTTTCCTCAAGCTCAGGGAAGCGTAAGGGGCGGTTGTCAGCGGCCGACGGCAGGCGGAAGCCGTGCTCGATGAGCGTCTGCTTGCGTGAACGGTCGCCCTCATACATGCCGCCCAATTGCGGCACGGTGACGTGCGACTCATCGACGACCAGTAGGAAATCTTCGGGAAAATAGGAGAAGAGCGTATCCGGCGGCGCCCCCGGCGGACGGCCCGAGAGGGGCTGCGAATAGTTCTCGACGCCATTGCAATAGCCGAGGGTCTCGAGGAGCTCCAAATCGTACTTCGTACGCCGCTCCAGCCGTTCCGCCTCAAGGAGCTTCCCGTTCGCCTCAAAATAGGCGAGGCGATCGCGGAGCTCCTGCCGGATCAGCGTGAGCGCCCGTTCGCGCTCGGGCCCCAGGGTGACGAAATGCTTGGCCGGGAACACCCAAAGGTCTTTCTGCTCCCGCTTCACCTCCCTAGTGACGGGATCCACCTTGGCGATCCGCTCGACGATCCCGCGCGGCATCTCGAGGCGATAGATCACCTCCTCGTTCGCCGGCATAAGCTCGATGAGGTCGCCGCGCACGAAAAAGCTGCCGCGGGTCAGGTCGGCGGGCGTGCGCGTGAACTGCATGTCGATGAGGCGTTGCATGGCCGCCTCGCGTGCGAGCGGCTGGCCGACCTCGAGCCGCAGGACCGTCTGCTCATAGGCCTGTGGCGCGCCAAGGCCATAGATGCAAGACACCGAGGACACGATGATCACGTCGCGCCGGGTCAGCAGGGCCTGGGTCGCGGCGTGGCGGAGGCGGTCGATCTCCTCGTTGATCATGGCTTCCTTCTCGATATAGGTGTCGGAGGAAGGAATGTACGCTTCCGGCTGGTAATAGTCGTAATAGGAAACGAAATACTCGACCGCGTTGTTCGGGAAGAACTGTCGGAACTCGTTGCAGAGCTGGGCGGCGAGGGTCTTGTTGTGCGCGATCACGAGCGTGGGACGCTGGACGTTGGCGATGACATTGGCCATCGTGAACGTCTTGCCCGTGCCGGTGGCGCCAAGCAAGGTCTGGAAGCGCGCGCCCTCGCGTAGGCCACGCGTGAGGGCGTCGATCGCGGCCGGCTGGTCGCCCGAAGGCTGGTAGCCCGACGTGAGCTTGAAGGAGGACGGGGAAAGAGGCATGTCCCCTGTATAGCATCCTCCCAAGCGCTCGTCATGTGCCCGGAAAAACCATCGGGGATGGCTTGACGGAGCGACAAAAGATTGGTATAGCAGGCAACATGGAGGCCACGTGATGGAAGGACCCTACAGACGAACGCTCCTCAACCCCTTCAAGGGCGATCCTGACACGCTGGTCGGCACGATCGCGGTCGCCTACGGCCGACCCCGGCCCTACCTCCTGCCCGACGGCCGGCAGGTCGCCTACACCCGCGAGCCCGCCTGGACGGACGAGGGGATGCCGTTGGCACATCTCCCGCTACCGGACGGACGCCCCACGGCAGACCGGCCGCCCCTGCAGAAGCTCGTCCTGCACCGCGTCTCCGCGAGCGAGTACGATGAGCACGGCCTCGCGGATCCGGACCGCTGCGAAACCTTCCTGAGGCTGTGGGGCCGGTCGTATGGGCTCGACTTCGCCCGCATCGAAGACCTGCTGGCACTCGCCGAAGCCTTCCCGCCGCCCGCGAGCCTCTGGCGCGAGCTGGGGACGGCCCCCTCGACGCCACGGCGGATCGTCGCGCCCGGCACCTGGCAGTTCGGCAGCGACAGCCGCCATGGCAAGGATACGGTCCCGGAGCGCCTGTTCCCCGCGCTCGCCGCCAAGGGCCGGTTCCGCAACGACCCGGACCCGCGCCGCGCCGCCCTGCACTCCCTGCCCGCCACCGAGGCCTTCGGCTTCAAGGCGCGCTTCCACTACACCCTCTTCGTCGAACGGAAGCCGACCCTCGTCCCTCCCCCGTGATCCGGGGATTTTTCTGTTCGTCGCCCGAAGCGCTACGCGGCGGCACATGTCCGGCCCTTCAGCGACGACGACGCGGGTTCTTTTGTTTTCCGCGCCGCTCCCTTTGCGTGTCCCCATGTGCTACACTGTCCCCATCTATGATCACGTACGCGCCCGAGGTCGAACAATCGCTGATCGCCCTCCAGGACCGCTTCGTCTGGGAGACCGCCTCTTTCGACAAGTACGAGCGCGGGCCCAAGTGGTATGCCATCATGGGCGTGATCTCGCTGTTCCTGCTCGCGTATGCCATCTGGAACGAGAATTTCCTCTTCGCCTTCCTCATCCTCCTCGCGGACATCACGCTGATCCTGGGGTACCGGCGCGACCCGCAGGCGATCCTGGTGCAGATCGGCGAAAACGGGGTCGTCTGGAACGGCAAGCTCCATCTCTTCCAAGACCTCGAGCGCTTCGCCATCGTTTACCAGCCTCCGCACGTCAAGGTCCTCTATCTCCAGCCGAAAACCGGCATCCAGAGCGCCCTCCGTATCCATCTCGAAGAGCAGGACCCCATCCTCCTCCGCGATCATTTGCGTCAATATCTTGCGGAAAACCTGGACTTGCCAAACGAATACCCATCTGATACGATCGGGCGGCTTTTGCGGCTCTAGAACGGGATCCGTCCTGATCTCCTCCGCTCAAAACGCCTCCCCTCGGGGGCTGAGGCCACCCGCATGCAGCCGTAGCTCAGCTGGATAGAGCGCTTCCCTGCGAAGGAAGAGGTCAGACGTTCAAATCGTCTCGGCTGCACCACCGAAAAACCCACTCATCGAGTGGGTTTTTTGGTGCGCCATCGTCTGCTATCATAGGGCCGTTATGCGCGAACGCCTTGACCGCTCCCCTCTCGACCGGAGACGCGAGCCGCTTGATCCCACGGATGAGGCGGCCATCGAGCGGGCGTTCGTGGAACGGCCATGCGCGGACATCGAGCTCCATGCCAACCACCTCAC
>CAZIMD010000037.1:0-12970 GCA_964540365.1 uncultured Gammaproteobacteria bacterium | reverse complement strand
CCGCGGTTCCCGGACAGCTTCACGTCGATCCCCGACAGATCCGCCTCTTTTACCGGCGTCCAGGCGAAGGGCGTCGTGGGGCGCGGCGTCTTCACCTTCACGACGCCCGCATCCCAACGTTTTGCAGCTTCTTTCTTGAAGGCTTGGGCGGCGACCTGTTCGGCCTTTTTCGAAAAGAGTCCGAGCGCCGAAATCACGGCACGTTCAGAGGTGCCGCCACTCACCCCGGCCGCGACCTGCGTCTTGCCTTGTGCGTACAACGTCGTCGAACCGCCCCCATCGAACATCATCACCTCTTGGATATCTGGATACTTTTCCTTTATGAATGCCCCCAACGAGGAACCGCCCTGGCCGAAGGCGGGATACGACTTCCCCGCCACGACGATCAGGTAGGCCGTCTTGCGATCTGCGGAAATGGCGATCGCCGTGCGCGCGTTCTTGCCGGCACGGCGTTCCCACAGCGTGAACTCATCAAACCCTTCTTTCGTGCTTTGGCTGAGGACCACGCCTTTCGAGAGAAACAAGGGACCCGCACCCAACGCGTGCTGCGGCGTGCACTTGACGGCCTGCAGCGCTTTCTGGTCATAGCGGCCGATATACATGGACTGGTCGGCGCAGACGACGAACGTGCTGCGATCATCGCGCGTGGAATAGGTTTTCCCATCGATCATCGCGACATCCTCAAGCGAGCCCCAGGGCCAATCGACATTGAAATACGAGCCGTTGACGGCGGCAAGGGCGCCGGATTCCTGGGCAAGTGCCGAAACCGGCTGGTACACGAACTCGTCACGGATCTTGCTCAAATCCGCCCCAGGGTTGGCGGGCGTGAATGACCGGCGCGGCAAAATGGGCCGCACGACGGTATCACCCCCGGCCTTCAGCCGGATCACGTACATGTCCGTCTCGAGGTCGCGCCAACGGTGCAGCGTCGCATCGGGCGTCAGGACGCTCTGCTCGTTCGTTTCCTCCTCAACGCCGCCCTGCGCCTCCCACGCCAACAGTCGCCGGACGGCCAACGCGCCATCCTCACGCAAGAGCGGCGCCGCCGGGAGGAGGGCGCCATTCGTCCGGAACAGCAGCTTCAGCCGATCCGCCGCCACCAGCGCCCCCTGGCGATTCGCCGGCAGGCCCGCGAGGTCCGTAGGTTCGACATAACCCAGCGGTTTCGTCTCGAATTCCTGGAAGGCGAAGGAACGGCGGCGAAGGGCGAAGAGCTGCTGCATCGCCTCGTCACGCCGCACGCGATCGCCGCTCTCGGTCGCCACGGGGACACCCGCCCCAGCCAAGCAACCGCGGATGTTTTCCGGGGTCCAATAAGCCGTCGGACGGCTCCCCAGCTCTGGGCAAGCATCCTCGGTACGCACAAACATCAGCAAACGCAACCACTCGTCCGGTGACAGGGCGACGCCGTAGCCGAACGTCGTCGATGCCTGCGGGACGAGCCAGCCATCCGCGACGACCCGGTTGATTTCCGCATATTCAAAAGTTTTCGTCGTCACATCCGTAAAGGCGTGTGCCTGAAGCGGAAGGACCGCGATAACGACAGCAAAAAGGACAGATCGAAGGGTCATATGGTGAGGGTATCAGAAGCCCGGAGCCCAAGAAAGGGGGCCAGGATTCGCAATTTTTCCCGCCAAACCATGGAAACGCGTTTACAGCCGCCGCCAGGTATACTACCGTACCCGGCACAGGGACCGGGCCCCGTCCCGCCGCCTTCGCATGCTCACGATCATCATCCCGACCCTCAACGAGGAACGTGTCTTGCGCACCACCCTCGAACGCTTGCGGGCCCTGACCGCCATCCCATTCGAGGTGGTGGTTTCGGACGGGAACAGCCGCGACGCCACGCTAGAGATCGCCCGCGAACTCGCCGACCGGGTCGTCGTGTACGAAGGCGCCGCGCGCCAGACGATCGCCCAGGCGCGCAACCTTGGGGCACGCGCCGCAAGCGGCGAATTCTTGCTTTTCCTCGATGCGGACATCGAGCTCCCCGATATCAACCGGTTTCTTGGCGAAGCATTGGCGGCGTTTGCGGCGGACCCGCAGCTCGTGGCAGCGACCGTCCCGATCTCGGTCATGAAAGCATCGGAAACCTTGCGCGACCGCCTGTTGTTCGGGACCGTGAACGCCATCCATCGGCTGAACAACAATCTCCTTGGCAGCGGTTCGGCCTCGGGCGAGTTCCAGCTCATCCGCCGTTCGGCCTTCGAACGCGTCGGGGGCTTCAACGATCGCCTGGTCGCCTATGAGGACTGGGACCTCTTCGATCGGCTCGGGCGCATCGGCAAGACGCGCTTCCTCCCGCAGCACCACGCGCTCCACACGGGACGACGGGCGCACGCGGTCGGCCATGCGCGCTTGCTCCTGACCTGGATCGGGAATGCCCTCTGGTTCAAGCTGTTCGGCCGCGCCCTCAGCAAAGAGTGGAGCCCCATTCGTTAACCTACCGGCTTTCCTCGCGCCGCTCGCCCTGATGGCGGGCGTTTTCCCATTTTTGGCGACGATCCTGGGGCGAGACGCGCCGGTCTTTCCGTAAAACATCCCAATGTCGGCCCTGGAAGGCTGCGGCCTGGCCGAGCAACGCCCTATGGTCATGCTCGGCCCGCGCCTGCTTCCCTTCCCAAAAGGCGCACCCGCACGTCCCGCACACGAACAAGGTGTCGTTCATAAGAGAATCGGTGAGAGGAATAAACGTCTTCCCTCTGCGCTCGGCTCCAAATGGAACGGCCCATCGGTTTCGCTCAGGTCAATGTCTTTTTACCGTAGAGTGATCCGCAAGAGGCGTCAAGGACCGTTTCTCCAGACGCCTTAGGATTGACAAAACTGCGGCGAACGCCTAGGGTCCCGAGCGCGAGCAGGCGTCTGCGTCTGCTCCCCATCCCCCACCTTCGGCACGCCCGCCCACCACAGAAACGGACCCGGCATGCAAGCCACCGAGATCACGGTTCCCACGCTGCTCCTGCGCGCCGCCGAGACCCTGCGCACCGAGACGGGCGCGCGGTTCCCGACCGCCTTCGAGTTCGTCCTCTTCCTCGCCAAGCGCGAGGAACGCCTCGCCCGCCTCGATCGTGGGCTCGCGGAAGCCGAAGCCTACGCCATGCACCGCCTCGACCGGCGGCGGTTCCTGGCGTTCTGGACCGGCGAGTACAAGCTCGCCTTCGATCCCGCCTTCCAGACCGAGATCGACAACGGCTTGGGGCCCGGGTGGCCCTTCTGGCCCAAGCCCCGAGAAGCCGTCGACGAGCGCATCCGCACCATGGCGAGCGCGACGGACCCGGAGACTCGCGAGGTCGGTACCTGGCTCTGGGAAGCCTTCGCGGCCTGCTACGATGACACCCCCGAGACGCGCAAGACCTTCCGGGAGGCGCTCGGGAAGGCCAACCACCTGGCGATCGAGGCGGCCGGGCTCGGACGGGACTACCCCGCGGCCCATGCCGCGAACCTGGTCGAACGGGACCCGCTCCGACGCGGAACGCGCCTCTGGATCCGGCGGCAGCGCCGCGAGACGGCCGCGCTCCTCCGCGAACTGCGCCTGATCGAGGAGGATGGCGCGCTCGCCTGTGTCCGTCTCTCGCCTCCGAATCGGCGCGTGACATACGCCGAACTCGTGCGCTGCGCCGGGAACGCCCTCGCCCCCTCCTACCTCACCGACCCGGCGGCCGAAACCGCCTGGCAGGACCGGACCGCCCCGTTCCGCGCCGTGATGACCGACCTCACGCCCTGACTCCCCGCCTTCCGATGGCGGGTTTTTTGTTAGCCATCCGAACGAAAGGCCTCGCGTTTCCCGCGAGGAGTGGTATAACGAGAACGTATGCCGATTCACGTCACGGACGCCGTCACCCAGACCTGGTGGGTCATACTCGCCTTGGGTGCAGCCATTCTGGTAACCCTACGACAAAAACAAACGCTCTCGTTAACGAAAGAGACGACCCAGGAGCTCAAGGGCATCGCCATTCTCGCCGTCCTCTTCGCGCATATCGGATATGCGCTGGTTGACGACACGCGCTTCCTCTTCCCTCTCTCGATCTCGGCGGGTGTGGCAGTCAACCTGTTTCTCTTTCTCTCCGGCTATGGACTGGCGCAAACAAGCGCACGGGAACCGCTTTCCGTGAGCGCGTTTTACCGGAAGCGCCTGCAGGGCCTCTACCTGCCGCTGTGGATCGTCCTGATCGGCATTCTTGTCTTGGATGCCGTGCGAATTGGACGGACTTATCTCCCGCAAGACATCATCCAGGCGTTCTTCGGTTTCTTCCCACGCGCCGACCTTTATCAAAACATCAATTCCCCACTCTGGTATTTCACGTTCATCATCGGGCATTACTTGCTGTTCCCGCTCATCTATCGACGGACGCGTCCGATCCTATCGGCGATCGTGTTTGGCGTCATCAGCCTGGCGCTCCTCTCCTTCCCTTGGACGGCGCTAGCCAACGTACAGCCTCTCTACAAGCTGCACCTGCTGGCGTTTCCCCTCGGGTTGCTCGCCGCCGGCTTGACGCAGCGATTTGGCACGCGCCTCGAAACGCTTCGCGCATCCTGGCAGCACTGGGGCGAAATGGCCCCACGCAAAGCCTTCCTGCTGCAGTTGGGCGCTTCGCTCGCCTTCCTGGCGCCGTTCGCCTTTCTCTCCCTCAATGCAGCGATCGGACAAGGGATCTGGCGCGAGCAAGGGGTGAGCCTGGTGACGATGGGGATCATCCTCCTGTTTTTCCTGGTGAAACCCTTCGAGAGCCGGTTCCTGCAGATCATGGGGCGCTATTCGTATGAAATCTATCTCGTGCATTGGCCATTGCTGTCGCGGCACGACGGGCTGTATGGGCGGCTCCCGGCGGGCGCCGCAACGATCGGATGGGTCGGAATCCTCGCCGGTCTTGGGTATGGGCTGCAACGTTTCGTGAAACGGCTGAATTCAGTGAGGGGATGGCAGCCGATGCGTCGCGATCAGCAAAAGGCGATTTAACGGCTCCCCGGAGAGGGAAAAGATGGGATCATCCCAGGCAGGAGTCCCATTTCCGTGAAATAAACGACCGCCCCACCGCCTTAAAATAGTTAATTTGGCTCTACTAAGCGTTTTTTACGTCACGTTCATTGACAAAAGCCTGAAAAAATGCTATTATTAGAAACCGACCTGATGCGGCTTTTCCGCAAAAAGGGCGTTCGTTTCCCCGCGCCAAGTCGCGAAAGAAAGAGAGAGGCAAAGAGACAATGAACCACAACATTGACCGGCTCATCGGCATGTTCGTCGGCACCGCCACCCCGGCCGACCCCAAGGAGGCGGCGATGGCCGACCTCTTCGAGCGCATCGTCATCACCAACGCGGGCCGCCTCCCCACGGGGAGCGAGATCGCCTGCGGGGCCGTGCGGCGCGCGGCGAAGCTGGCCAACCTGGCCACGGCCGCGGACGACGCGCGCCTGGGCGCGATGCGGGAGACCTTCAGGGCCTTCTGCACGCCCGAGCGCGTCGCGAAGTTGACGGAGGCAGGCCGGGCCTACGTCACGGCACAGCTCGCCGTCACGAGCCTCACGGAGTTCTGGCCGGCGAACCGCTTCTGCCACGACTCGCCGATCACGCGGCTCCACACCTACGTCCACGCGGTCGCCGACGTGGACAAGGAGACCGGTGGCGGTCTGTTGCGCGACCTGATGAAGCTGGAGGACAAGGCGCACCCGCCCCTGGTGAAGACCAGGGACCTGCTCATCCCCATCGTGAAGGAGGCGCGGCTGCCCCTCGTGGACGAGCGGGCCCTCATCGACCTCCTCGAGCGCGGGGCGCGGATGGAGACGCTCGACACCCTGGACAAGTGGTGCCAGCAGCAGATCCAGCTCGCGCGGAACCTCCTCGTCGAGGTCGGGATCGACCCCGACGACCTCCGCCTGGGCGGGGAGAAGGTGACGTTCGACGCCGCGGTCACCGCCGTCCGCCACGACCCCGACGCGGTCATCTCCACGTCCGTCGACGCGGTCATCGCCAAGGCCGTCACGAACTACGCCGACCAGTGGGACCGTGGCGAGGAGTCCTGCCTCGCCTTCACGGGGGGCGAAGTCCGCCTCCTGACCACGGGCAGCGTCTTCGAGCGCGAGGCCGCGTTCCGGGCGATCACGAACCTGTTCGGCCTCGACGCGCGCCAGCCGGCCGTCCTCGTGACGCGCCGGCGGCTCGCCCACGAGCAGGACAGGCCGGGGCACTACTGGGTCTACCCCGTCCGCGAGGACCTGACGGTCTTCGTGGGGGCCCTCGAGGCGCAGTACGGCCGGCCGCTGCTCTGGTGCGTTCGGAAGGACCTCGAGGCCGCGATGGTCTACGTCGCCAGCCGCACCATGGCGGTGACGAACGACCTCACGAAGCTCCGCGCGTCGCGCACCGAGCTCGAGCCCGCCGCGAACATGAGCCTGAACGGGTTCGCGCCCACGGAGCACGAGGCGAAGATCCTCGAGGCGCACTACGCCCTCCGCGCGGCGGTCGAGGCGAAACTGCAGCAGCGCTGAGGCTCCTGGCCGGCCCATCCTTTCGAGGATGGGCCGGCTCTTCTTTTTCTATCGATGAACTCCCGAGGAGGCCGCGCTTGACAAAAGGCGCGATATTATCCATAATCGCCTATCTTTTCGAGTCAAATCGGTTGACCCGCGAAAAGCCGCCCTGGAAGACAGGGCAAGGAAAGGAACTGCCATGAGCAACAGGGACACCCTGACCGAAGCATTTCTCACCGCCAAGCACGCGGAATACTCGCTCGCCGTCCTCAATGTGCGGCGGCTCGTCGCCCGCCTCCTGCTTGCGCAGGCACGGTTCCCGACCGAAGGGGAAGCCTACACCTTCCTCGCGCGCCACCAGGCACGACTTCAGAACGCGGAGGCGACCCTGCGGGCGACGATCCGGACCGTGGAGGCGCGCCATGACTACCGTCTCGTCCACGACTTCTGGACGGCGGAGCGCCTGGCCGACCTGTCGCAGGAGGCGCGGGCGTCGGTACGGAGCGCACTCGACATCGCCGAGGCGGACTACTACCGACACCTGCCCGACTACCCCACCAACGGCGTCACGTCCGCCCTCGAGCGCCACATGGCCGAAGACGGGCCAGACAACGGCACGCTCCGCAAGGCATGGCGCGCAGAGCGTCGGGCGAGGGCCGAGACGAGCCGGCGCGCGCAAGCCGCCGCGGCGATGGATGCCGTGAAGCATCTGCAACTCGACGAGCTCGACGAGGCCGACCTGCTCGCAGACCTCTCCCGCCCGGAGAACGCCGACAACCCGAACGCCTTCCTGAGCTCCTTCATGGAAGCCAACCGAGCGATCGGCGACACCCTCAAGACGCTCGGTCTCACGACGGAAAAGGCGTTCCACGCATCCGGGCACGTGCCGCCGCTCAACGGCTTCCAAGAGGCCGCCGAGTACCTGCGTACGCATCCCGAGGACGCGCTCACGCTCACGTACGAGCAGGCCTACGCCAAGCTCGCGCACGACGCCGCCGAGAAGTTCGCGAGCGACGATCCGAACGACCGCCTGTTCCTCGCGCTTCCCGACGGGAACCTGCTCGCGATCGGCGGCAAGGACCGCTTCGCCCGCGAGACCGCCTTCCGCCTCGTGATCGACACGCTCGGCCTCGACCCCCGCCGGGATGCGGCCTTCGTCACCCGACGTGAGGTCGGCCGGCACGGCCCGGGGTACCACTACCTCTACCCCACCGACGGCCACACCTGCATCATCGGGATCCCCGACCGAGCGCAGCGCCCGGAAGTGTGGGCCTGCAAGGGAGACCTCGAGCTTGCCAAGCGCCTCCTGGCCGAGCGCGCCCATCCTGTGATCGGCGACGGTCCGGACGAGGTCCCCTTCGGGGAACACCATCGCTTCGAGACGGAACTCGCCCAGGCCGGACCGACGGTGCCCCGGAACCCCTTCCGGCGCCACCCGTTCGACATGGAGCAGATCGAGGCCCACTTCGCCGCACGGGCCACCCTCGAGGGGGCCCGCCGGGCGCCGTAGCGGGACGGGCCGCGCACGACCTTCGTGACGCGGCTTTTTTGTTTTGTTTATTGGTGAACACGCGCAAAAATCCCTTGACAAGAAGGGGGATTCATGATAGAAGAGACTGTCTGGCCTGCAACAGAAGACCGGCAACAACCATGTCCGCCGATCGCAAGGAGAACCTCGTGACAACCGAGACCCAGAACACGCTCGACCAGCTCCGCCACGCGCTCGACCAGCTCCAGCGTGAGCTGCCGACCATCCGCCGCAACGCCGAGGTGCAGGCGGCGAACGAACGGGCGGGGCAGCTGCTCTCCCGCGCCCTGCACGCGCTCAGGCGCTTCCCGACCCAGGGCGAGGCCGCGACCTGGCTCGGGCGCCGCACGGAGCCCCTGCTCGCCTTGGAGGCAACGCTCGAGAAGGAAAACCTCCTGCTCGCCCGCCGTCACACGCACGAGCTGCTCCACGCCTTCTGGAAACCCGAACGGACGGCGCTCCTCTCTGAGGTCCCCGAGGCGGCAGCCCGGATCCAAGAGATCCTGGCGCGACCCGCCGACGCGCTGCACAACCACAGCAACGACGCGATCCGCTACAGCCGGGACCTGATCGACGCGATCGATCCCGACCACGTGCACGGCCTGGACGGCGCCTGGAGGAAGTTGGCGACATCCCTCGCCGACCGCTTCCCGCAAGAGCAGGCCGATCTCTGCCGGGACATCGTCCGGGCCGCCAAGCTCGACCCGATCGACGAAGCCGCCCTCCTCGAGGAGATCACGCGGTCGCTCGCGCAGAAGGCCCTCTACGGCTACAAGACGTTCTTCCGCGATGACCTCGCGGGGCGCCGGGTGTTCCTGCAGCTCGTCGGACTGGAGAGTGGTGGCGATCACCCCCCATTCCACGCGCGTGTTCGTGACCTGCCCGTCCCATGCGACGACCTCCCGCGCGATGCCCTGCGAGCAGGCGTTCACGAAGCTCGTCGCCCGCCCGGACGCCTTCCTCGAGACCGGCTTCGAGCAGGGCGTGCGTCGCGACCTCCTGCCTCGCCTGGCCAAGAACCTCGCGTCGACGGACGAGTTGGACGACGTGACCGTCTTCATCGACGACACCATGGATGGCGGGCTCCTGAACCGCGTCGGACGCGAGAACCCCTTCCGGCAGGAGGCGATCTTCCGCTTCTTCGAGGCGATCGGCCTTGACCCGCGGCAGGACGCCGCCTTCGTGACGGAGGGTCGGGAAGTCGGGTCGGGACGCTATCCCGGGACCTGGCACCTCTACCCGGTCGCGGAGCGGGGCTACGTCCTCGCCCTGGGGATGGACGAATTCGATCGCGGCCGCCTCGACGCCCAGAAGGGCGACCTGGAGACGGTGAAAGCGCGCCTCGCGCACTCCCACGCACCCAGCTTCGTCCCGGGGCGTTCGGACGCGGACAACAGGCGCCTCAGCCGGGAACTCGACCCCGCCCCCGCCCGGCACCTCAACTTCTTCAAGGAGTACGCGAACGTCTTCGGCCATGCGTTCCTCACGGCGCAGTACGCGCTGCGGGCCCAGGTCGAGGAGGCGTTCGCCCAACCTTGATCCCACGGCCGTCCGGCCTTCCGGACGGCTTTTTCATTTTGCACGGGAACAGCCCCCTTCTTCCCCGAATCCGGAGGCCGCGGTACGCTTTCCCCATGCGCCCCCATCCCACCATCCACCTAAATACCGGTGCGGCGATTCCCGTCCTCGGGCTAGGGGTTTACCAGCTCAAGCCCGGCGAGCCCGCGCGGCAAGCGGTCCGCTGGGCCCTTGAAGCCGGGTACCGGCATATCGACACGGCCTCCTTCTATGGGAACGAGACGGATGTCGGCCAAGCGCTCCGCGAGAGCGGCCTGCGACGCGAAGAGGTCTTCCTGACCACGAAGCTTTGGCCCACCGATTTCCTCCGGCCCGCCAAGGCGCTCAAAGAAAGCCTGCGACGACTTGGGACGGACCACCTCGACCTCTACCTCGTGCATTGGCCGTTCGTCGGCCGCGATCGCGCGTGGAAAGCCCTGGAGCAGGCGTATGCCGATGGCCTGGTCCGCGCCATCGGCGTGAGCAACTATTCGATCAAGCAATTGGAGGACCTCTTCCGAAAGGCGAGCGTGGTACCCGCCGTGAACCAGATCGAGGTAAGCCCGTTCCTGACACAGACGGAGGTGCGCGCGTTCTGCCAGGCGAAAGGGATCGTCGTCGAAGCCTACAGCCCGCTGACGCGAGGCAAGAAGCTCCTTGACGCGCGGATCGCCTCGATCGCCAACGCCCACGAACGGAGCTCCGCCCAGGTCCTGATCCGCTGGTCGTTGCAGCACGGCCTCGTCCCCCTGCCAAAATCCGCCAAGCGCGAACGGATCATCGAAAACGCGGCCGTCTTCGACTTCACCTTGCACGAGGAAGAGATGCGGACCCTGGATGGGCTGAACGTAAATTACAGCGCCCTCTTCTGACGAAAAAACAGCCGGGATGGCTGTTTTCTCTTTGCTACGCCTGCTTCTTGAACGCCACCTTGAACACCGGTTCGTATTTGACGTCATTCTCGTCGGTCACCTCGATGGACTCGCCTTTCATGAACTTGTTGAGGGCGAGGTCGGTGAGGAGCTGGGTGTCGGCCTTGAGGCTTTGGGTGATCTTCTCGACCTTCTCGAATTCGGCGGCGAATTCCTGGCGGATCTCGCTTTCGATCTTCGCTTTCTTCGTGCGCGCCTCCTTCAATTTTTCCAGCGCGTCTTGGTACGGCTTGGATTGGGCAAGGACGTCACGATACGCCTCGCTGATCTGTTTCTTCTCTTTCTTCTGGGCGCGGATGCGCTGGAGGATCTCGTTAATGGTGGGCATAGGGCGGATGGGAGGGATGATAGCATATCCTTGCCGCGGCTCCCATCGTGGAAGGCGCGGACCCTGCGGAACGCGTGGATCCGCAGATCAAAACGCCATGCCTGAACCGATGGGCATCCCTAATACGCCTAACGGTTCTCTCCGATCTTCTCTTCCGCCTCCACCGCGACCCCCTCGGTATCCGGCGGATACGTCTCAAGCGCTACCCGCCCCTCTTCCCAATCCTTCAGGATCGGATCGATGAACGCCCACATCGCACGCAGCTCTTCCGTGCTAACGAAGAGCGTCTGGTCCCCTTCGATCGCGTCGAGCATCACCTTTTCATATTCCTCTGTGTACTGCACCCGTTGCGAAGCGTCACGCAGCGTGAAATCGAGCGAGCGCTTTTCGGTTTCCCACCCATACCCAGGCTTTTTCGTCCAGAGCTCGACCGCGATCCCCTCAAGCGGCTCGAGGGTGATGAGCAGGCGGTTGCGATGATGCTCCCCGTCTTCCGGGCAAAGGCACGGCACCGGATGGCGGAACCAGACCTCGACCTCCTTGCGGGCGCGGCCCAGGCGCTTTCCGGCTTCAAGACGGCAGGGCACGCCTTGCCAGCGCGGATGGTCAAGGACGGTCTCGACGGCGAAATACGTTTCCGTCTGCGAATTCGGCCGCACGCCGGGAATGGCCTGATATCCCTCATATTGCGCGCGGAACGTATGCATGGCACCCACGGGGCGGAGCGTCTTGAGAAGGGCCGCGCGCTGCTCGCGAATGCCATCGGCATCGAGAAACCGTGGCGCATCCATGGTCACCAGCGCGAGCATCTGCAAAAGATGGTTCTGCCCGACATCGCGCAAGGCACCGACCTTGTCGTAAAATGCGCCGCGCGTCTCGACGCCGATCGCTTCCCACAGCCGCACATGGATGCGTTCGATGTGCTCATGGTTCCAGATCCCTTCAAACAGGTCATTGCCAAACCGGAAGGCCAGCAGGTTCCGGATCATCTCTTTCGCAAGGTAGTGCTCGATGCGATAGATCTGCTCTTCACGGAACAGGCTGCCCAACAAGCCGTCAATGGCTTCGGACGTCACCCGGTCCATGCCGATCGGCTTCTCGACAAGGATGCGCGTCCAGCCACCGTCCTCACCGCACTCCTTGGTGAGGCTCGCCGCGGAAAGGTGGTGAAAAATAGGCTCATACAGGTCGGGCGGGACGGCGAGGTAATAGAGCTTGTTGGCACAGGCCTTCCACTCGCCATCCACCTGGTTGAGCGCCTGGGAGAGGCCGGCATAATCCTCCTTCTGGTCAAACGAGCCACGAACATAAACGAACAACGCGGCAAAGGCGGCAACCTGGCCTGCGGTGGCGTTCAGGTCCGTCTTCTTCATGACGAGATCGCGGATGTACGTCTGAAACACCGCATCCGACTGCTCGCGCCGTGAAAAGCCAACGACCCGGAAACTCGTCGGCAACCGTCCCGCCGCAAACAGGCGGAACAGGGCCGGAACGATCTTTTTCGCGACCACGTCGCCGGTAGCCCCAAAAATGACGAGAACGGTAGGATGGGAAACGCTGGACATAGGAATGAGAGGATAGCAGGGCGGGGCACCCGACGCCACGATTGACGAAAGGCCCGCATTCTGCTAGGTTACCGGAACCCATCCGCTCTCCAGACCACCCACGAAAGGCAAACGCATGTCGACCGCTTCGACGACCTGCCACGGGATCGGCTTTACACGGTTTCCTGCCGGCGCGAACCTGCTCCTCGTCACCTGCCCGGCGCTCGTCCTCCAGACGATCATGACGATCGAGTCACACGAATCCGACGAGACCGAGGCGACGGACAAGCTGATGTGCATCCTCGTTCCGCTCCTGGATGCCGTGCAGGCCCAGCCCCACCACGGGGTACTGCGCGGCACGGCCGCAGAAACGGCACGCCCAACCAGGTCAGAAACGCTCCCCTGGAGGTGGGAAGGGCGCGTACGCATCGCGCATCCCGGCGACCTCGTGATCGACAGCGGGACGGCGCTTTCCGCCGTCGCCCGCCTCCAAGCGTCCGCCCGACGCGAACACGGCCGCCTTCTTGCGCGCCCACCCTTGGCTCAACCATGCCCTCGTCCAAGCGGAAGATCGGACGCGGCTGGTGGAAAGCCTCACGGATCCCGGGCTCGAAGC
>CAZIMD010000036.1:0-13094 GCA_964540365.1 uncultured Gammaproteobacteria bacterium | reverse complement strand
GGAACGCGGGAACGACGAAGGCGAGAGCGCATCGCTTTCACGATCACCGTCGCAAGAAGGCCCAACGTACGCCGCCGTGCAGTCGAAACCGCGAGGCGCGTATGCCGGACAGCTTCTCCCGTGAGAGAGATCACGGGAGGCTTCTTCGTTTCCACGTTCCGCCCTTATGGGATGAAAAGGACGGTGCGCCACCGAACGGATTCGAGGGCGGGACGTTCTTTCCGTTCCGTTTTTTTGCGAGGGAAGTCCACGCCAATGGTCTGGAGGGGTGCGCCGACTGCCGAAGCAGGGCGCTAAACAGCCACCCACCTGAAAGCGTCCAGCCGGAGCCGGGGGTTCACAGGGAAGGGAGCCGGTCTTGTCACGACAAGCTATGACAAGGTCCTCCAAGCCATTGACGAGGAATTGGGGCTGGGGAAGCGCCTTTTTTGGTGGCCTTCCCGCATTCACATCCGGGGATGTTGAAAGATCAAGGGTAGTATAACAGAAATCCACAGGTTTGTCAAGTATGTGTTTACATGCATAGGGGAAAAACACCGAAATAGCGCTTATTTGACAGGAAAAATACCGTTTGGTATCATCCGGCTACCGTTTCCCGCATAGGCGCGTCCGTCAGCGTTTCTTGACGCATTTCGCCGTTCGTGCGGGTAAGGGCATCTTCCCTGTTTGTTGAGGAACGACGGGGAAGGGGCGCCCTTGCCACGAAACGCCTTATTTGTACAACAAGACTGGACGAAACAGGGGCCAGCCTCCGGCTGTTTGGTCTTTTTTGGCCTCTCTTCGCACGTCTTCTCTGAGGCGGCGCCTTCCTCTCTCGGAAGAGGGATAAAGGCGAGCTTCCCTTCAAAAATGCCCAACCCGCAATTTCGACGGCAGGCTCCCAAGGAGCGTGAACGTCGGTATTTCACGGCCGCGCGCGACGCCATGGCGTTGCCCGACCTGATCGAGGTGCAGAAGACGTCGTATCGCTGGTTCCTGGAAACCGGCATGCGGGAACTGTTCGACGAGATCTCGCCGATCCACGACTTCAACGGTCGCGATCTGGAGCTCTCATTCGTGGACTATTCGATCGACGAGGCGAAGTTTGACGAGAAGACATCGAAGGACAAGAACGTGAACTACGAGGCCCCGTTGCGGGTCAAGTTGCGTTTGTTCAACAAGCGCACTAACTTGGAGCGCGAGCAGGAGGTCTATTTGGGCGACATCCCCGTCATGACCGAACGCGGGACGTTCATCATCAACGGCATCGAGCGCGTCATCGTGAGCCAGCTGGTCCGCTCCGCAGGGGCGTTCTTCACGGCTGAACTGACGCGTGGCCGCCGGTACTACGGCGCCAAGATCATCCCGAACCGTGGCGCTTGGCTTGAGTTCGAGACCGATACGAACGGCGTGATCTGGGTCAAGATCGACCGCAAGCGCAAGGTGGCCGCCACCGCGCTCTTGCGCGCCTTCGGCATGGCTGACGACGACCGCATCCGCGAGACCTTCGCGGACGTCGAGATCCACCCGACGACCAAGTACATCGAGGCGACGATCGCGAAAGACGCGTCCAAGACCGCCGACGAAGGGTTCGTCGAGATCTACAAGCGCGTCCGTCCGGGGGACCTCGCGACGGCCGACAACGCCCGTTCGCTCATCGAGGCCATGTTCTTCAATTTTGACCGTTACGACCTCGCGGCGGTGGGTCGCTACAAGTTCAACCAGCGCTTCGGGTTGCCGGCCGACGCCGAGATCTGCGCGAAGGAAGAGAACCGCATCCTCACCAAGGACGACATCATCAACATCCTCAAGGAGCTGATCCGGCTCAACATCAGCCAGGCCTCGCCGGACGACATCGACCACCTCGGCAACCGCCGCGTGCGGGCCGTGGGCGAGTTGGTCCAGGGCCGTTTCCGCATCGGCCTCGCGCGCATGGAGCGCATCGTCAAGGACCGCATGTCGACGATGGACATCACCAACATCACGCCCGCCAAGCTCATCAACGCCCGTCCCGTCATCGGTGCGGTCCGTGAGTTCTTCATGAGTTCGCAGTTGTCGCAGTTCATGGACCAGACGAACCCGTTGTCCGAGCTCGAGCACAAGCGCCGCCTCTCGGCCATGGGTCCGGGCGGCTTGTCGCGCGAACGCGCCGGCTTCGACGTCCGTGACGTGCACCGCTCCCACTACGGCCGCATGTGTCCGATCACCTCGCCGGAAGGCCCGAACATCGGCCTCATTGGCCACATGGCCTCCTACGCCCGCATCAACGAGTACGGCTTCATCGAGACGCCGTATCGCCGCGTCAAGAACATGGCCCTCAACGACGGCAAGGACGGCGTGGGCGAAATCTTGCGCGTGGACGTGCGTGACGGCGAAGGCAAGGTGCTCGCGACGGCCGGGACCGAGATCGACAAGAAGCTGGCCGAAAAGCTCGCCAAAGCTTCCGTGCCGAAGCTCGCCATCCAGCCGACCGTGTTGGATGAGATCGTGTATTTGAACGCCTTCACCGAAGAGCGTGGCACCACGGCCCCGGCGACCACGCCGATCGACCGCGACGGCAAGTTCCTCGTCGAGCGCGCCTCCGCCCGCCGCCACGGCGAACCGCAGATCGTCGACGTGCACGAGATCGACTATGTCGACGTGTCTTCGAAGCAGATCATGTCCATCGGTACGTCCATGATTCCGTTCGTGGAGCACGACGACGGCCACCGCGCGCTCATGGGGACGAACATGCAACGCCAGGCCGTGCCCTGCATCAAGCCGGACGCGCCGATCGTCGGCACGGGCGTCGAACGCCGCGCCGCCATCGACTCGGGCCATACGATCATCGCCCCGGACGACGGCGTCATCGTGTCCGTCTCCGGCAAGCACGTCGAATTGCAGACCCAGGACGGCCACCTCCGCCGCTACGAGCTGACCAAGTTCCTCCGCACCAACAGCTCGACCTGTCTCAACCAGCGCCCGGTCGTGGGCAAGGGCCAGAAGGTCTACGCCGGCGAGGTCCTCGTCGACGGGACGTCCTGCCAGAACGGCGAAATGGCCCTCGGGCAGAACCTGCTCGTGGCCTTCATGAGCTGGGAAGGGTACAACTACGATGACGCCATCATTTTGAGCGAACGCCTCGTCCACACCGACCGGTTCACCTCGATTCATATCGAGCACCATACGATCGATGTGCGTGACACGAAGCTGGGTCCCGAAGTCATCACCTCCGACATCCCGAACGTCTCCGAAGAGAAGCTCCGCAACCTCGACGAGCAGGGGATCGTGCGCGTGGGCGCGGAAGTGAAGTCCGGTGACATTCTCGTCGGGAAAATCACGCCGAAAGGGGAAACCGACCTCTCCGCCGAAGAAAAATTGCTCCGTGCCATTTTCGGCGAAAAAGCCCGCGACGTTCGCGATTCTTCGCTGTACCTCGAGCACGGCGAACGCGGCAAGGTGGTCGCGGTCAAGATCTTCTCGCGCGACGCCGGCGACAAGCTGCAACCGGGCGTGCTGAAGCAGATCGTGGTGTCGGTCGCCGACCTCCGCAAGATCCAGGCGGGCGACAAGCTCGCCGGCCGCCACGGCAACAAGGGCGTCATCTCCAAGATCGTCCCGGTCGAGGACATGCCGTTCCTTCCGGACGGGACGCCGGTCGACGTCATCCTCACCCCGCTGGGCGTCGTTTCCCGTATGAACCTGGGGCAGATCTTCGAGACCCACCTGGGCCTCGCGGCCAATGCCCTCGGGTACAACGTCGCTACCCCGGTGTTCGACGGCGTCACCGAAGAGACGATCCGCCAGGAGCTCGGCAAGGCCGGGTTCGACACGACGGGGAAGGTCGAGCTGTTCGACGGACGGACCGGCCAGAAGTTCGATAACAACCCGACGGTCGGCTACATCTACATGCTCAAGCTGAACCACATGGTCGACGACAAGGTGCACCAGCGCTCCATCGGTCCGTACTCGCTCATCACCCAGCAGCCGTTGGGTGGCAAGGCGCAGTTCGGTGGCCAGCGGTTCGGGGAAATGGAAGTGTGGGCGCTCGAGGCCTATGGCGCGGCGCACATGCTCCAGGAAATCCTCACCATCAAGTCCGACGACGTCCCGGGCCGTTCCAAGGCCTACGAGTCGATCATCAAGGGCGAGGCCATCAAGAAGGTCAACGTGCCGGAATCCTTCAACGTCTTGTGCCGCGAACTGAAGGGGTTGGCGCTTGACGTGGAGCTGCTCAAGGATGGCCAACGCATCGAAGAAGCGAACCCGCGTCCCGATCACCTGAAGAACCGTCCCACAGCCGAAGCGGCCGCCGCGGATGACGAATGGGGTCCGGTCGAGTTCTAACAAACGCCCTCATCCCACTCACCAAACCATATGGCGTTGTATCAAACCGAGTACATCAAGACCACCGACTTCGACGCGATCCGGCTGCGGCTCGCGTCGCCGGAGGTCATCCGCGGCTGGTCGTACGGCGAAATCACCAAGCCGGAAACCATCAACTACCGCACCCAGCGCCCCGAAAAGGGCGGCCTCTTCGCGGAAGAGATCTTTGGGCCGTCCAAGGACTGGGAATGTTATTGCGGCAAATACAAGAAGATCCGCTACAAGGGGATCATCTGTGACCGCTGTGGCGTCGAGGTGACCTATTCCCTGGTGCGCCGCGAACGCATGGGCCACATCGAATTGGCCGCGCCGGTGGCACATATCTGGTTCCTGCGCAGCGTGCCGTCGAAGATCGGGGCGATCCTCGACCTGTCCGTGCAATCCCTCGAAAAGGTGATCTATTTCCAATCGTTCATCATCACCGAGGTCAATGAGGAGCAGCGGACCCTGACGCTCGACCTGGTGCGCCAGGAGTTTAAGGCGAAGCGAAAACAGATCGATAGCGAATACGAGCGCGACGTGCAGCGCGTCAACAAGATGGCGGCCGAAAAGAGCTGGACGACCGACCAGACGCACAAGGAACTCGAGAAGGCGGAAGCCAACAAGACCCGCCGTGCCGAAGAGCTTGAAAGCGACTTCGACCAGGCAGAGAAGGAGCTTAAGGACCTCCGTCCGCTCAAGATCATCTCCGAGCTCGAATACCACGACCTGTCGTTGAAGTTCGGGCACCTGTTCGAAGCGAAGATCGGCTCGGAAGCGATCCACGAGCTCCTGAAGCGCATTGACCTCAAGCAGACGGCCGACTTGCTCCACGAGGAGCTGAAGGACGCCTCCGACGCGAAGCGCGACCGCCTGATGCGCCGACTCAAGCTCATGCGCGCCCTCACGGTGAACGCGATCGAGCCGCATTGGATGATCCTCGAGGTGATCCCCGTGATCCCGCCGGACCTCCGCCCGATGGTCGCCCTCGACGGTGGCCGCTTCGCGACGTCCGACCTCAATGACCTGTACCGCCGCGTCATCAACCGCAACAACCGCCTCAAGCGCCTCGTCGAGCTGAATGCCCCGGAAGTCATCGTCCGCAACGAGAAGCGCATGCTCCAGGAAGCGGTGGACTCCCTCATCGACAACGGCGCCCGCCACTCGAAGACGGTCCTCGCGGCCACGGGCAAGAAGCGCCAGCTCAAGTCGCTCTCCGACTTCCTGAAGGGGAAGCAGGGGCGCTTCCGCCAGAACTTGCTCGGCAAGCGCATCGACTACTCCGGCCGCTCCGTGATCGTGGTCGGTCCGCACCTCGAATTGCACCAGTGTGGCTTGCCGAAAATGATGGCGCTGGAACTGTTCAAGCCGTTCATCATCGCACAGCTCATCAAGCGGGAATTGGTGCACAACATCCGTTCCGCGAACCGGTACATTGAAGCCGACCATCCGGAGGTCTGGGACATCCTCGAGCAGATCGCGGCCGACGCCGTGGTGCTCCTGAACCGCGCCCCGACCTTGCACCGCCTTGGTATCCAGGGCTTCCAGCCGAAACTGATCGAAGGCAAGGCGATCCAGATCCACCCGCTCGTCTGTTCGGCCTTCAACGCCGACTTCGACGGCGACCAGATGGCCGTCCACGTGCCGCTCACCGAGGAAGCCCGCTGGGAGGCGCGCAACCTGATGCTCTCCACGCGTAACCTCCTCAAGCCTGCCACGGGTGACCCGGTCGCGAAACCGGACAAGGACATCGCCTGGGGCTGCTACTACATCACCTCCATGTTCGATCCGAAGGAGGGGCCGGTGAAGACCTTCGGGACTGCTGACCAGGCCGTGTATGCGTACCAGTCCGGCAAGCTCGACATCCGCGAGAAGATCAAGACGCGCATCCGCCCCGGCGAAGGGATCGTCGAGACGACCGTGGGCCGCATCCTTCTGAACCGCCTGTTCCCCAAGGAGATCGGCTTCCGCAACGAGACCATCGGCAAGGAGCTCGCGGCGATCGTGCGCACCACGATCCAATTGCGCGGTTTCGACCGCACGGCGAAATTCCTCGACGAGGTGAAGGCGCTCGGCTTCGCCCACGCCACCAAGTCAGGCTTCAGCTACGGCCTCGGGGACCTGCCGGACATCTCCAAGAAGGACCTGATCGAGGAAGGGGACGTGAAGGCGAAGGAGGTCGAAGAGCAATACAAGGAAGGTCTGTTGACCAAGAAAGAGCGCCACACCCGCATCGTCGCCATCTGGTCGGACATCAAGGACCGGATCCAGCGCATGTCGGTCGAAAAACTCGACAACCATGGGTCGGTGTACGCCATGATCAACTCCGGTGCGCGTGGTTCGGCCGGGCAGCTGGTGCAGGTGGTCGGCATGTGTGGCCTCAAGGCCAACCCGTCCGGCGACATCATCGAGCTTCCCATCAAGTCGTCGTACCGCGAGGGGCTGGACGTGCTCGAGTACTTCATCGGTACCCACGGGACGCGTAAAGGCCTTACGGACACGGCCCTCAAGACGGCCAACGCCGGGTACCTGACGCGCCGTCTCGTCGACGTGGCCCAGGATATCGTCATCGCGTCGGAAGACTGTGGTGACGACACGGGCGTGGTCCTGACGCAGAAGGAATGTGACGAGATCGGCGAGCCGATGCTCACCCGCATCTTCGGTCGCTACCTCCTCAAGGACATCAAGGACACCGAATCCGGCAAGGTCCTGCTCAAGAAAGGGATCCTGATCGGCGAAGAAGACGTGAAGGCCCTCAAGGGCGCCAAGATCGACAACGTCGTGGTGCGCTCGTTGCTCAGCTGCCGCATGAAGCGCGGCCTCTGCCAAAAGTGCTACGGCTATGACCTCGCCTTCAACAAGCTGGTCAAGCTCGGCACGGCGGTCGGCATCGTCGCGGCCCAATCCATCGGCGAACCGGGTACGCAGCTCACGATGCGTACGTTCCACATGGGCGGCACGGCCGGCTTCGACATCACGATGGGCCTGCCGCGCGTGGAAGAGCTGTTCGAGGCTCGCCAGCCGAAGCACAAGGCGATCGTCGCCGAAGTGTCCGGCCCGGTGAAGATCATCGAGACCGAAAAGCGCGTGCTGCAATCGACCACCGGCGAAAAGATCATCGACACGGCCTCCGGGACGCGGATCGTCCATATCCCGTACATCGCGAAGCAGGAACAGAAGTTCAGCTTCATCCGCAAGGACACCGTCAAGGTCGAGGATGGCCAGAAGGTGAAGGAAGGCCAGATGCTGATCCTCTACGCGAACGGCGAGGAGGCGGTCGCGAGCCACAAGGGCACGGTCCGCGTGCTCAAGAACGAGGTGCGCTTCGAATACGAGGCGCAAGCCATGTCGGAACACGAGATCCCGAACGGGTATCGCCTCGTCGTGAAGGATGGGCAGGAAGTGACCGCCGGTGACGCCCTCACTGAAGGCCAGATGGACCTGCACGACCTGTTCCGCCTGAAGGGTCAGGAAGCAGTCATGCGCTACATCCTCAAGGAAGTGCTCGCCGTGTACCTGTCGCAGGGCCAAAAGCTCTCCGGCAAGCACATCGAGCTCATGATCCGCCAGATGTTCTCCCGCGTGTACGTCCGCGAGGCGGGGGATTCGGACTTCCTCCCCGGACAGGTCATCGCCAAGACCCGCGCCGACGAGGAGATGGAGAAGCTGGCCGCGAAGGCGAAAAACGCCCCGCCGGTCATCGAGCAGCTGTTCTTGGGCATCACGAAGGTGGCGCTCTCGACGGAATCGTTCCTCTCCGCCGCGTCGTTCATGGAAACGGCACGCGTCCTCATCGATGCGTCCCTCACGGGCCGCCTGGACCGCTTGGAAGGCCTCAAGGAAAACGTCATCATCGGCCGTCTCTCGCCGACCGGGACCGGGTTCACCGGGAACCAGTTCCAGGAATTGGCCGACGAGCACGAGCGGATGCGGAAGGTGTAGGTATCAAAAAAACCGCCCATTTGGGCGGTTTTTTGAACCATGTGCCTGAGGGGACGCGATAGCGGAGGGTGATGATCTAATGTCTCCGGTGGTGCCTTCCATGGCGGTGGTGACGGCTCGCCGGTTCTTCATCGGGCACGGGCGTCGGCGCTGCATCTGGGGTTTCTGCTCTCGGGCGATCGTACTCGCGCAGCGCTCGGAGGAGGTTTCGACGAGGGCTTCTTTCGTCCGCCGCGTCTCGTTCAGGGCCAGCGGGAAGGTCATAGTCGCGAAGCGCCTGACGTAGGTTCGGCATGGTTTCCGGACCGGTCCTAAGACGGGAATCGGCGTCCCGTAAGCCGGCTTCTTGTTGGACGATGCGGTTTGCCGTACGTTCCCGTTCCGCCATTCGCCCCGCCTCGTCGATCATGACGAGTGGCAGGCGGGTCTCGAGGCCAGCGGTCATTCGGTCAAAGGAGTTGGGTGTGAGGGTCGGGTTCCGGCCACCGCTCGTGAGGCGGGCGTAGACCGCATCCCAGACGCCTTTGTTGAGGCCGCCCGTGCTGGAAATCTCTCGGAAGAGGCGAACCATATCTGAATAGGGGATGGCTCCGGTGTTTCGGATGAACATGCCTGTTGCGCGGTCGGGGTGTGATTCATCCCTCGGCTGGGCCTCCACATACAAGGCGAGAAGGGAGATTTGCCGTTCCGTGAGCCGGCCTTCGCGCAGGCTTAGGGGACGCGTTCGAGATTCGGCGCGTATGGCTTCGGAAACGTTCGGCTGGTATTCCTCAGGCTCTGCGGCCAGGAGGGCGCGCGTGAGGGCGCGGGCCTCGCGTGGGGAAAGGTTCGCTTGGCGGCGCTCGTTATTTGGATCGCCTTGCCCGAGTTCGCTGTCAAGATTGACTGGGCCGAGCTCGTGATTGATCGCTTCCAAGGAAGCGGCGCTTTGGGCGCGATCGCGTGTGATGCTGAAGACGGCTTCGTAGCCACGCTCCGCTTCCATGAGGGTCGCGGGCGTGCTGCCATGGGTCGCCTCTTCTTCTGCGGCCCTAACGCCGCTCGCGATTCGTGCGAAGGTGGCAGCGGTTTCCTCCTCGCCGCTTTCCTGCAGTCGGGCGCCTACGTTGCGTAAAGCCGAGTCCATCCCGCCGAGATACCGGTTGAGCGTCTGCGCGTGTTCGCGCAGTTCTTGCTGGCGTTCGCGTGCGCCCTGTTCCGACTGTTGCGCGCGGTGGGCGTCGAGGTCTTGGGCGCCAGCCTCATAGGCTCCGGTCAGTGAAGCGGCCGCGATCGCCGCCCCCGCGAGGCGGGTGCGGATGGATTCCCATCGGGATGGGGGGCGAACCATCGGTGGGCGGCGATTGGGTGATGGTGCGAATTCGGCGGGGGACGTCCCCTGGCCACGTTCCCCGAAAGAGCGAAAGGAAGACATAGGTGCTGGCAGTATATCGCTAGGGGCGGGTCTTGACAAAATCCTTTGTCTGTGTCAGAATCGTTTTCCCGAATCATTCGGGAGATCGGAGATCCTGTGCGTTTGAGCGTCCTTTGCCTCATGTTCGCCCTCTTCTTCTCTGGGATCGGTTGCTACGGCGCTGATCCTGGCACCGACCCGAGCGGCGACCCGCCCGGCCAGCAGGCCCAGGCCGGCGGCAGCGGCCCCTGCATCGGCCCGTGCGCCCCGACCTACACCGGCGTCTTCGTCGTCGACGGATCGCCGGCCTGGTTCGACGCCGAGGGCATCGACCTGATCGTGCCGTCGGTGCGCTGCATCAACGCGGTCACGTATCCGGCCTGGGTGCCGGTCGGGACCGCCTGCGAGAACGTCTGGGGCCGAACGAGCGCCCCGCAGACGGGGGTCTCGACACCCGGAAACTGGGCCGCCCGCGTGCACGTCCAGGGGAGCGCCATCCCCGTCAACAGCCCCGCGATCAACCTCTGGTTCGGCGAGGAGCTGTGGAACGGCGGCGTGCAGACCCGGTTCCGCTGGAAGCTCCTGCAGATGCGCCGGCGCGCCGAGGGCGTCATGTTCCGCCTCGCGACCTACGGCGGCACGCCTCTCGAGCAGCTCCCGTTCACCCGAACGGACGGCAGCTGCGGGGGGCTCTTCACCTACGTCCCCACCTCCTTGCCGGGGGACTACCAGCGCCTCCAGACGGCGGGCTACCAGCTCGACCTCATCGGGATCGCCGCCTTCCGACCCGCCGCGAGCCTGTTCGCCGCGCGGCGCGTCGGTCGCGTTCAGGGCCTGCCTGCAGGCCTCCTGCCGCCCACCGGCAACCCGCCCTTCTCGCCGCAAGCCGTATACCGCCCGTCGGACGGTTGCTGGTTCGCCGTCAACTACGGCGACAGCGACGTTGGGGTCTTCCCCATCAACCTGGCCACGGCGGACGAGTACCTGCGCAACTCGTTCAACATCCAGGGCCCCTGACCGGCCCCTCTCCCTCTCCGGAGGGTTTTTTCATGCTTGCCAGGCGGACCGGGGTTCGTTAGCCTGGCGCCATATGGCCCGCCATTCCCATTGGCACAATATCCAGATCACCAAAGGCAAGGCCGACGCCAAGCGTGCGGCCTCGTTTACGAAGCTCGCGCGCGAGATCACGGTTTCGGCCCGCGAAAAAGGGGCGGATCCCGAGATGAATGCGCGTCTCCGTGCCGCCATCGACCGGGCCCGCGAAGCCTCGATGCCGAAAGACAACATCGACCGCGCCATCCAGCGGGGCGTCGGCGGAGGCGATGGGGGAGCCCTCGAGACCCTCACCTACGAAGGCTACGGCCCCGGTGGAATGGCGCTCGTGATCGAGTGCGTCACCGATAATCGTAACCGCAGCGCCAACGAGGTGAAGCATTTGCTTTCGAAGCACGGTGGGACGATCGCCGCGCCGGGAGCCGTCACGTATCAATTTGAGCGCGTCGCGACGTTCCGCATCCCGACTCCTTCTCCAGCGCGGCGTGAAGGGTTGGAATTGTCCCTGATCGAGGCGGGCGCGACGCAGATTGAGGAGATGGATGGCGGTATCGAGGTCCTCGCCGGTTCAAGCGCGTATTTTGCCGTTGCGAGTACGTTTCATGCGATGGGGATCGTGCCCTCGATTGCAGAATTCGCTTGGATTCCGAAGACGACCGTCGAAGTGGATGACGCGGTTGCCCAAGCCATGTTCGAGCTCATCGAGATCCTGGAAGCCGACGATGACGTGAGCCGTGTGTTTCATAATTTGGCTTAAATTGGGGAAAAATTGGAAAGATGAAAATATTTCGTGCACGCTGTTGGGCGTGTTTTTTTAGAAAAAAGATCGCCTCCACGGGACATGTCCCATGAAGGCGAAGAGGGGTGTTCAGCGGAACCAGCCGTCCACGGCCTGGATGAGATATCCGGGGCCCGGGACGAACCGATCCCGCATCCGCCCATTGTATTGTCCAACGGGGCGGATCGTCGAGGTGACGTACGAGCGCAGCTCGACTTCGTGAGGCTGGTTGACTTCCGAGAAGAACAGCGTGAGCTCGCGCGTATGCCCCGGGAGGGCGGGGACCACGCAGGTCGCGCGGCGGTTCCGCAGGACGATCCGGGGCGTAGTTCGACCGTCCATCGTCGGACAGACGATCTGCCCGTCGACGACGATCTGAACGTCCGAGCCTACCCCGTGGAGGGTGACCGCGACTCGGCCGAACCGCATCGCCGCGAGCTCCGGCGGGACCGGTCCCATCCAGGCGACGTTTCCGATCACTCCGGTCTCGGGTGCCGTCAGGATGTCCTGGATCCGTGCCTGCGTGTACGCGAGCGGCTGCCCCCCGGAAGTTGCCGTGTCCATGACGGGCAGGGGGGGTGGAGTGGGGGCGGCCACGGGCGTGGGCATGGGCTGAGGCTGGGCCGCAGGCGCCGCCACGCGCGTGGGGCGCGTGGGTTGCGTTGCCGGCGGTACCGCACGCGGGGACGACACGGGCGGGGGCAGCTGGGCCGCCTCCGCGCTCACGTCGCCGCCCGCGTTCTGGCGCACGACCAGCCGGTAGGCCTGGTCGTATTGTTGGTGGCTCGCGGCGAGTTGCTGCCGGGTCTCGGCCAGCTCCCGCGCGAGCCGCGTGGTCTCCGACTCGGACTGGGTGCCCGCGCCGCCCGTGGCGCAGGCGTTGAGCGCGAGCGCGGTGAGCAGGGCGAGGGCGGCGAAGAGACGGTTGTTGGGCTTGTTCATCCGAAACTTTCCGGCGAAGACCTCTCGATCCCCGCCTGGTTGGTGGGGGTCAGAGGGGACGATGCCGAGAAGGAAGCAGAAGAAGGCGTAAGGAAGCGGACGTGAGCGCTCACGGATCGTCCGGGTAGACGGTCGTGCCCGCGAGCATCGGGGGTGCATCTGCGCTCGGTTGGGCAGGGGGAGCGGCAGCCTCCGCCGTTTGCGCGACAGGCGGAGGGTCCGCGCGCCGATGCCTCCGACGGTGCTGCTCGCGGGCGATCTGCCCGATGGCGACGCCCTGGCTGCGGATGGTCTCGCCCTGCTCGCGTTGCGTGCGGGCGATCTGCCCCACGGCGGTCGCGAGGTGCTGCACCTGCTCGGCCGAAGCGGCTCGTGCGTGCCGTGCGGTCGCCGGGGGGCTGCCCGCAACCGCGGGCCCGTCGCCACCCATCGGCAGGGTCGTGCCCCGCCGTGCGGCTTCGTACCGCATGATCGCCGGGTGCTCGGTGCTGTCGTACCGCGTCCCGGCGTACTCGTTTCTTCCCGCTTCGGGGGCGAGGACGTGCGTGGTCGGGCCGCCTACGAGCTGGTTGACGACCCGTCCCACCGGACCGCCGCCGCGGGGAAGCCCCTGCTGGGGGTATCCGCGCTGGGCGTACGGGGGGTAGGCGTACGGGTTCGCTC
>CAZIMD010000035.1:5142-13288 GCA_964540365.1 uncultured Gammaproteobacteria bacterium | reverse complement strand
TTCCCTTTTTCCAGGGAATTCCTTATGATGCTCCCCGTATGTTCGCCTCCTTCCTGCAGCGGTTCACCAAGCGCATCGGCATCGACCTCGGCACCTCCACGACGCTCGTCCACGTGCAGGGGCGCGGCGTCGTCGTGTACGAGTCGTCCGTCGTCGCCATCAACCGCCGCAACGGCCAGGTCATGGCCGTGGGCGAGGAGGCGCGCGTGATGCACGGCAAGACCCCGCCGCACATCCTCGTCAGCAAGCCGCTGCAACGCGGTATCATCGCCGATTTCGAGGTGACGGAGAAGATGCTCCGCTATTTCTTCGATCGCGTCCATGACGAGAGCGCCCTCATCATCCCGCGTCCCAAGGTCATCATTTCCGTGCCGCTGGAGGTGACGGAGGTCGAGCGCAAGGCGGTGGGGGACGCCGCCATGAGCGCCGGGGCCCGGGAGGTCCTGGTCGTCGAGGAGCCCGTGGCGGCCGCGATCGGCGCGGGCTTGCCCATTTCGGAGCCCGTGGGGAACATGGTCGTGAACATTGGTGGCGGGACCACCGAAATCGCCGTCATCTCGTTGAACGGCATCGTCACCTCCAAGAGCATCCCCGTCGCGGGGGACGAGCTCAACCGCAACATCATCCAATACGCCCGTGACGTCTTCAACCTCTTGTTGGGCGAACGTGTCGCGGAGGACATCAAGCTCCAGGTCGGGACGGCGGTCGAGCCGGCCGCGCCGCTGCAGGTCTCCATGCGTGGGCGCGATCTCGTCACCGGCCTGCCGCGCGAGATCACCGTCAATGACACACAGATCCGCGAGGCGATGGCCCGGTCGATCAAGTTCATCGTCGACAACGTGAAGTCCATCTTGGAGATCACGCCCCCGGAACTCGTCGCCGACATCTACCAGCGCGGCATCGTCCTCACGGGCGGCGGGGCGCTCCTGCGCGGCTTGGATGAACTGATCCATCGTGCGACGGGCCTGCCCGTGCGGGTCGCGGATGATCCGATCACGGCCGTGGTGCGGGGGACGGGCATCCTGCTCGACCGTCCCGAACTCGAGCGCGACGTCGCCTTCCCGGCGACCGACCGGGTGATGGGATAGGGAGGTTTCCCCCATTTTCTTTCTCTTACGTCCATGCCTACCCCTTGGGACCGTCCGAAGCGTTCATGGGCCTGGTGGGCCGTCTTGTTGGCGTTGGGGATGGTCCTTGCGATCCCGACGCTGCGTGAGGGCGCGCGTGGCCTTGTCGCCAAGGTTGGGGCGCCCGTCGTTGGGTTTGTGCAGCGTGTCCGTGCGCGGCCCCAGGATACGTTGGAGGATGAGCGTCGGCGTTGGCAGGAACAGATCGTGGCCCTGGCGGTCGACCAAGCGCGCATCCGGGCGCTTGAAGAGGAAAACGAGCTATTGCGCCAACAGGCCCGCGTCGCGGTCAGTTCCGGATTTGAGGGGCTCGGTGCCCAGGTCCTCGCGCGCACCATGACGCCAGACCGGGCGGCCATCGTGATCGACCGCGGTCAGCGTGACGCCATCGAGCTGGGCCAGGCGGTGCTTGCCGGAGACGGCCTCCTGATCGGAAAGGTCTCCGCCCTCAATTCCCGTACGGCGACGGTCGAGCTCCTCACCGACCCGCGCAGCCGCATCGCGGCCACCTTAAGCGGGGAGCGGCGGGTGTTGGGCGTCGTCGAGGGGCGGGGGAATGGCGCGGCGCGCATGACGTACATTCCCGCTTCCCAGGTCATCAAGCAGGACCAGGTCATCGTCACCTCCGGCACCGAAGAGAAGATCCCGCCGCATTTGCCCCTTGGCCTCGTGAATGCCGTCCAAGGCAAGAAGACGGACCCGTTCGTGGACGTGATCCTGGAACCGCTCCTGCCGCTTGACCGCTTGAGTTTCGTTACGGTCCTACGACCGCAGGCGGGAGGCGACCCTTCGTAAGTATGTTCGCCGCCGTCTTTGGGGGGCTCCTGTTCCTGCTCGCAGCCATCTGGGAAGCGCATGTGGTGCCGTTTTTCCCGCTTTGGGCAGGTTGGATGCCCGTTTGGCCCTGTGTCGTGATCGCCCTGTGTCTCGAGGTCCCGCCGGCGCGGGTCGCGGCGATGTTGGGGGTCGCCCTCGTATGGCGTCAATTGGCCCTCCCGGCGGGGACGGCGCCACTTTTTTGGGCTTGGATGCCTTTACTCTTCCTGTCGTTCTGGCTGCTTCGCGTCTGGCTTTCGCACCGGTCCTTGTGGAGCGCCCTGGTCCTCGTGGTCCTTGGCCGGCTGGTTTGGGTCGGGGTTCGGCTCGTGGACCTGTCGCGGTTTCCTTCCGGTCTTCCGGCCTGGCGGACCGAACTTCCCACCTGGGGCGTGCAGTTTGCCTGGGACGCGGCCTGTGTCATGATTGGATTGCCATTGGCGCTCGCCCTGAGCCGTCGCCTGGCTCCCTACCTGCCCCGATTCGGCGCGCGTGACCACGGCTAGGGCCCGCTTTTTATGAACCTGACCGAGCGTTTCTTCCCGCGCCGCATCCGCATCGAACGTCACCTGGAGGTGAGCTTCGACACGGGTGAAGACGTGCAGCACGAGCGCCTCTACGAATCCGAACAGAACCGGGTCGAGGGGCGTCCGCTGTTTTTGGGGTTCGCGTTCCGTTCGCGGCGTTTTTTCTGGACGGGTGTGCTCATGTGCCTCCTCTTTTGCGTCTTGATCGGTCGCGCGGCCTGGATGCAAGGCTGGAACGGGGCCACCTACCACGCCCTTGCCGAGAACAATCGCCTCCGTGTCGTCCCCGTTTGGCCGCATCGTGGCGTGATCCGCGATCGCAATGGCGTCGTCCTCGCCGAAAACGCCCCGCGCTTCCAGGTCACTCTCGTCCCGCGCGACCTGCCCCTCGAACCTGAAGCCCGCAACCTCACGCTCGCCGAAGCCGCGCGCCTCCTGGGCCAATCGGTCAAGGATCTGGAGCCCTTCGCTGCCGTCACGGGGACGCGGATGGACGAGCCCGTCTTGGTCGCGGACGCCGTATCATATGACCAGGCGATCGCCTTCGCCGTCCGTCTCCCGTCGCTGCCGGGCTTCAGCCTCGATGCGCGTCCAAAGCGGGCCTATCCGAGGACGGCGCAAGTCCCCAGCATCGCGCATTTATTGGGATATGTCGGCAAGATCTCCGAAGATGAGCTGGCCGCGCGCCGCGCGCAGGGGTATTACCGTGTCGACGAGCTGGGTAAGATCGGCCTCGAGCGCCGTTACGAGCCTGAGCTGCGTGGTACGGTCGGCTCGCGCACGTATGAGGTCGACGCCCGCGGGCGCATCAAGGGGATCGTGCACGAGCAGGCCCCCATCGACGGCCAAGACGTTCCCCTCACGATCGACATGCGCCTGCAACAGGAGGCCGAACGCCTTCTCCGCGAGCGCCTGACCCTTGAAAAGATGACGCGTGGCGCCGTCATCGCCATGGATCCGCGCACGGGTGATGTCCTCGCCCTTGTCTCCTGGCCGTCATACGACAATAACGCCTTTTCCGGTGGCGTTTCCTCGACCGTGTACCGTGCGCTCGCGGGCGATGTCGACCAGCCGCTCTTCAACCGCGCCGTCTCCGGCGTGTACCCGTCCGGTTCGACGGTCAAGATCGTCGTATCCGTCGCGGCCCTCGTCGAGAAGGTGATCACGCCCGACACGAAGGTCCTTTCCACGGGCGGCGTGCGCCTGGGCCAGTGGTTCTTTCCGGATTGGCAGGCTGGCGGCCACGGCCTCACGGACGTCCGTCGCGCCATCGCCTGGTCCGTCAACACGTTTTATTATCTTGCCGGCGGGGGAGGGGAGCAGGGGATAACCGGCCTCGGTCCGGATGCGCTCGCCCGCTGGTTACAGGCGTTCGGCCTTGGGCGACGCACCGGCATCGACCTCCCGGCGGAAGCCGCCGGTTTCGTGCCGACGCGTGCCTGGAAAGAGGATGTCCGCAAGCAGCCCTGGTATATCGGCGACACCTACAACCTCTCGATCGGCCAAGGGGACCTGCTCGTCACGCCGATCCAGGTCGCCGCCTACACGGCTGCCGTCGCGAACCGCGGCCGCCTTGTCCAGCCGCGCCTCGCCGAAGCCGCCCCCATTACCATCGGCCAACCGCTCGCGGACCCCGAAACGATGGAAACCGTCCGCCTCGGCATGCGCGACGCCGTCACCTACGGCTCGGCCCGCAGCCTTTCGACGCTCCCGTTCACTTCCGGCGCCAAAACGGGGACCGCCCAATGGAATAAGAACCGCAACACCCATGCCTGGTTCACGTCATTCGCGCCCTTCGAGGCACCGGAAATCGTCGTGACGGTCCTGGTCGAAGAGGGCGGCGAAGGCTCCAGGGTCGCCGCTCCGATCGCAAAAGGCGTGTTGGAGGCCTGGAATCGCTTGAAGGTGGACAAGTAGCCCCGTGATGACCGGGAATCGATCCTCCATTTCCCCTCGGGTCGCTAGATTTTTGCTCCGATTCGCTCCCTCAGGCATTCCTCACGATGACACGCGGCAACAAGAAGGGTATCCCTTCAATTTTGCCGTCCCCACGCCCACGTCCGAGTTTCTCTTTCTTTTTTTCTCTCCTTTCCCTCCTCCTGTGGGTCCCCGGTTCGGGTGCCTCTTTTTCCTGGACCTGCTGTGTGAGCCATCCATCCCCGGAACAAGCGGCGAGTTCAGGTCCAAGAAAAAGAGGCACCCGAACCGGGGACCGGCCCGCCCGTGGGAAAGGGCCGGCCATATGGGGCGCCAGCCCCATATTTTTTGCCTATTTGACAACCTATTAAAGGTTACATACGCTAAGGACGTACGGTCCTGTATTACGCACTGACCGGCTTTCTTTTTTCTCACTCGGCTATGTCCATCTCGTATCTCACCCCGCAAGGCCTCGAAAAACTCCAAGAAGAGCTTGATTTTTTGAAGACCAAAAAGCGTCCCGAAGCCATCAAGCGCATCGACGAGGCCAAGTCCATGGGGGACATCTCCGAGAATGCCGAATACGACGACGCCAAGGAGGCGCAGAGCATGATCGAGCAGCGCATCTTCGAGATCGAGGAGATGCTCAAGAACTACCAGCTCATCGAAGACGTCACCGACGGCAAGAAAGTGCGCGTAGGCTCCACGGTCGTCGTCGAGGTCAACGGCAAGGAGAAGACCTACAGCATCGTCGGTTCCAACGAGGCCGATCCGGTCGCGGGAAAGATCTCCAACGAGTCCCCGCTCGGCCAAGGCCTCCTCGGCCTCACCCCGGGCAAGAGCGTGTCCGTGAAGACCCCGGCCGGCGATACGGTCTACAAGGTCGTGAGCATTTCTTAAGCGCCCTTCCGTTATGTCCCTCGACGAGCGCGACGTGCGCTTGGAAAAGATGAGGCGCTTGCAGGCGTCCGGCTTCTTGCCGTATGCGGTCGAACCCGTCCGTACCGCGTCTTGCGCCGAAGCCATCGCTTCCTTCGAGGCGTGGTCTGCCGGTGCGCAGCCCGTCACCCTTGCCGGCCGCCTCCTCACCATCCGTGTCCACGGCGGCATGCTGTTCGCGGACCTCGCCGACGATTCCGGCAAGCTCCAGATCGCCCTCAAGCAAGACGAGATCGGCGAAGCGGCTTTCAGCCAGTTCCGCGACCTCTTGGATCCTGCCGACATCGTCGAGGTGAAGGGGGTGCTCTTCCTGACCCGCCGTGGCGAGAAGAGCCTCTCGGTTTCCTCGTGGCGCCCGTTGACGAAGGCACTGCTCCCACTCCCGGAAAAGTGGCACGGCTTGCAGGACGTCGAGACGCGCTACCGCGCCCGCGAGCTAGACCTGCTCAGCAATCCGGACGTCCGTCGCCAGTTCCTCGTGCGCTCACGCCTCGTGTCCGCCTTGCGGCGCTTCCTCGACGACGCCGGGTTCCTCGAGGTCGAGACCCCGATGCTCCATCCCATCCCGGGAGGCGCCAATGCCCGGCCGTTCATTACGCACCACAACGCCCTCGATGCCGACTTTTATTTGCGCATCGCCCCGGAGCTGTATCTCAAGCGCCTCGTCGTCGGCGGGTTCGAGCGCGTCTACGAGATCGGCCGCTGTTTCCGCAACGAGGGGATCGACCACACGCATAACCCCGAGTTCACGATGCTCGAGCTTTACTGGGCCTACGCCCAGCGCGAGCCGTTCATGCGCTTCCTCGAGGCCATGATCGCGAACATGGTGACAGCCGCCATCGGCTCGTCGTCCGTGGAGCTGCAGGGGACGGTCCTGTCCTTCGAGGCGCCCTTCCCGCGCAAGACGTTCCGTGAGGCGATCCTTGAGGCGACCGCCATCGACATCGATACCTGTCCCACCGAAGACGCCCTCCGCGCCGCCATCGATCGCGCCGGCCTGCGTCTCGACCTCGCCGGTTGCCACGGCCGCAGCGAATGCCTTGACGAGCTCTACAAGAAGACGGCGCGCGCCCGCATCGTCCAGCCGACCTGGGTGATGGACTATCCGGCCGACATGAAGCCGCTCGCCAACGTCTCGCCCGACGACCCGACCAAGAGCGCCTGCGCCCAGCTTGTCGTGTGCGGGGCTGAAGTCGTGAACGCCTACTACCACGAGCTCCACGATCCGCTCGTCCAGCGTGAACGCCTTGAGGTCCAGGAGGCCCTCGCCTCCGCGGGCAGCGAGGAGGCGCAGCGCCTCGACGAGGCCTTCCTCAAGGCTCTCGAGCACGGCCTGCCGCCCACGAGCGGCGTCGGCATCGGCATCGACCGGTTCATCTCCCTCATCACGGGAGCCGGGATCCTGAAGGAGGTTATCCTCTTCCCGACGCTCCGGCCGCAATCTTAAGAGGAACGGTCCGAGTTGACCGTCCTGACACGCCCTGGTTGGATAGCCGTAAAACCGCTCAAAAAACGCCTTTTCCCTTGTATGCTTGATGCCCGCTTCATCCGCGAACATGTCGCCGAGGTCAAAGAGAACGTCCGCCGCCGGCGCCTGTCCGTTGACGTGGATGCCTACCTCGCCGCCGACGAGGCCCGTTTGGCATGCCTGCAGGAAGTCGAGACGCTCCGTCGCGAGCGAAACGAAACGGCACAGCGCATCTCCCAGGTTACGGCGGAAGAGCGTCCCGCCCTCATCGAACAGGGTAAGCGCGTCAAGGAAGCGTTAAGCGCGAAAGAGGCGGAGCTCGTAGGGTGTGAAACGCGGGTGAAGGACCTGATCGTCCAGATCCCCAACATGACGCACCCGGACGTCCCGGAGGGCGGTTCGGACGCCGAAAACAAGGAGATCGCACGGGTGGGGGAGATCCGGCCGCAAGCCGCGCCGAAGTCGCACACCGACCTCGCCCAAGCGCACGACCTGCTTGATTTCGAACGTGCCGCGAAGGTGACGGGCGCCAAGTTTTATTATGTGAAGCGAGACCTTGTCCTTCTTGAGCAGGCGCTCATCCTCTGGGCGCTCCAGGAGCTTCGTGCCGACGGGTTCATTCCGCTCGAAACGCCCGACCTTGCCAAGGACGAGGTCCTGTTCGGGACCGGCTACCAGCCGCGCGGCGATGAGACGCAGATCTATTCGGTCGAGGGGACGGACCTGTCGCTGGTCGGGACCGCCGAAATCACCATCGGCGGCTACCACAAGGACGAGATCCTCTCCGAGGACCAGCTTCCGCTCAAGTACGTGGGCCTTTCGCATTGCTTCCGCACCGAAGCCGGCTCATACGGGCGCGAATCGTACGGCCTCTACCGCGTCCACCAGTTCAACAAGGTGGAGATGTTCGTGTTTTGCGCGCCCTGGCAGTCCGATGCCGTCCATGAGGAATTGCGCCGTTTGGAGGAGCGCCTGTTCACCAAGCTCGCCATCCCGTTCCGCGTGCTCGATATCTGCACGGCCGACCTGGGCGGGCCCGCCTACCGCAAGTACGACCTTGAGGCCTGGATGTGGGGCAAGGGGGATGGAAAAGGGGACTGGGGCGAAGTCACCAGCGCCTCGAACTGCACGGACTACCAGGCCCGTCGCCTCAATATCCGCGTCCGCAAGAAGGACGGCAGCCTCGAATACGCGCACACGCTGAACGGCACGGCCATCGCCCTGTCGCGCGCCCTCATCGCGATCATGGAGAACTACCAGCAGCCCGACGGCTCCATCGTCGTCCCGGAAGTGTTGCGCCCGTTGTGCGGGTTTGACGTGATCAAGTAGCCTATGCGCCCCGAAGCCGCCCG
>CAZIMD010000035.1:0-5042 GCA_964540365.1 uncultured Gammaproteobacteria bacterium | reverse complement strand
GAGGTCGAGACCGGCCTCCGGCGCCAAGGGGCGGATGCGGATACGCTCGCGCGCATGCTCGACCTCATCCGCATGGCTCCCGGGCGGTTCCGTGTCGAGGGCATATCGAGCCATTTCGCGAACGTGGAAGACGTCTCGCCGCAGAACACGTATCCGTCCTTTCAGGAAGCCCGTTTCTTTGAGGCGTGCGGCCAGGTCGAGGCGGCCGGACATGCCCCCGAATGGCGTCATTTGGCGTGTAGCGCGGCCGGTTGGGCGCGTTCCGGGGAGGGGTTCACGGCCCTGCGCCTCGGCATCTCCCTCTATGGCCTGTGGTCTTCGCCGGAAGTACGCGCCTTCATGCGTTCGGCACATCCGAACATCGCCCTTCAGCCGGCCCTCACCTGGAAAACGCTCATCGCCGAACGCAAGACCGTTCCGATGGGCCAGCCGATCGGGTACGGCCTCAGCGAACGGGTGACACGTGACACGGAGTTGGCCGTTTTGCCGATCGGCTATTATGACGGCTTCGACCGTCGCCTTTCCGGTCGTGGCGAGGTGCTCATTCGCGGTCGCCGTTGCCGCGTCCTCGGACGCGTCTGCATGAACATGTGCATGGTGGACGTGACGGACGTGCCTGCCGCGGCGCTCGAAGAGGAGGTCGTGCTCTTTGGGGCGCAAGGGACGGAGCGGATCACGCCCGAAGCGTGGGAGCGCCTGGTCCCGGGGCTGATCGCGTATGAGGCGGTCGCCCGCCTGCGCGCCGGAATCCCGCGTTCCTTGGTCGAGGCGGAAGGGTCGTGATACACTGTGCCGGTATGCCCGCCATTTCCTATCCTGCCAGCCGCCTCGTGAAAGGGGCCGTGATCGTCGGTGCCGTCGTCGCCGGTTTCGGCCTGCTCTCGATCATCAAGCTGAGCCTCACGCGTGACGCCGAGCTGCTGCGGTACCAGGCCTGCGCCAATGGGACGCGGCAAGATTGCGCCCCGTCGCTCTTTTGGACGTTCGCGGGCCTCACCGCCAATGACGCCGACGGGAAGGCGCAAACAGGGTTCACGGATTCGAACGCCACCGGCAAGCGCGTGGTCCGCACGTCCGAAGCGGCCCCGCTCCTCACCTCGCTGCGGCCTGACGGGTTCATCTCCCAGGGCGCCGTCGGGTATCAGGTGAGCCTCGGGACGGAGGTCAACCTATTGGCGACCATCGAGCGTGCCAGCCGGGTGGAAGTCCGGTTACGCGCCCCGGGGGCGGCGACGAGCACCCTCTTGCAGGTCATGACGCCCGTCGCCAACGCCGACCAGGCCTATGAGGCAAAATTCCGCTGGAATGAGCCACTGGGCGGGGAGTTGGAGATCTTTGCCGCCGGCGAAACCGTTCCCACCGAGACCACGACCCTGATCGTCCCGCTCGAGGTGGTTGAGGTTGCCAACGAGGCGTAAGTCTGGTTGATTGGGGGGAGTCAGGTCTTCCTGATGTGTTTCACTTTTTATGTCTCGTCTTCTTGTACAAGAAACCGTGGGCCGGACGGGGGAGGTGGTGACGGTCAAGGGCTGGGTCCATGTCCGCCGCGACATGGGCAAGCTCGTGTTTTTTGACCTCCGCGACCGCACGGGGCTGTTGCAGGTGGTCTGCGTGCCGAGCCAGCTCGACGACGCGTCCAAGGAGCGCGTCAAGGGCTTGCGCGCCGAATATTGCGTAGCCGTCACGGGGACGGTCCAGGCGCGCCAACCGGGGCAGGAGAATGCCGACCTGCCGACCGGATCCATCGAGATCCTGGCCCGGACGGTCGAGGTTTTGAACGCCGCCAAGACCCCGCCGTTTGAGGTCAACCAGGACACGATGGCCGTCAATGAGGAGTTGCGCCTGAAATACCGCTACCTCGACCTCCGTTCGCAGCGCATGCAGCGGAACATCCGCTTGCGCGACCAGGTCATCTCCTTCTTCCGCGAGTATCTCCACAAGGAGGGGTTCGTCGAGATCGAGACGCCGTACCTCACGAAAGGGACGCCCGAAGGCGCACGCGAATTCCTGGTCCCGAGCCGCATCCACGCGGGGAATTTCTATGTCCTGCCGCAATCGCCGCAGCAGTTCAAGCAATTGCTCATGGTCGGCGGCATGGAACGGTACTTCCAGGTCGCCCGCTGCTTCCGCGACGAGGACCAGCGCGGCGACCGCCAGCCCGAATTCACCCAGCTCGACCTCGAAATGTCGTTCGTCGAACAGGAAGACGTGTTGACGCTCATTGAGGCGATGATGATCAAGCTCGTGCAGACGGTGACCCCGGAAAAGCGCATCCAGCAGGTGCCGTTTCCGCGTCTCTCGTACCAGGAGGCGATGGAGAAATATAACTCCGACAAGCCGGACTTGCGCGAAGACAAGAACGATCCGAACCTCCTCGCCTTCTGCTGGGTCCTCGACTTCCCGTTCTTCGAGAAGACCGATGAGGGCGGCTGGACCTTCACCCACAACCCATTCTCGGCCGCGAAACCGGAGCATCGCGAGTGGCTGATGAACAAGGAACGGATCGGCGACATCCTGACGACGCAATACGACATCGTCTTGAACGGCTATGAGGCGGGTGGCGGCTCGATCCGCAACCATGAGCCGGAAGCCTTGCGCCGCGTGCTCGAGATCATGGGCCTGGGCGCCGAAGAGATCGAGGCCCAATTCGGCCACATGCTCGAAGCGTTCGAATATGGTGCCCCGCCGCACGGCGGCATTGCGCCGGGCATCGACCGCATCGTGATGATCCTCGCCAACGAGCCGAACATCCGTGAGGTGATCCCGATCCCCAAGACCGGCGACGCGCGCGACCTCATGATGGGCGCACCGAGCCCGTTGCCCGAAGTCCGTCTGCGTGACGTGCACATCAAGGGGCTGTAACGTGGAGGCATGGCCTATACCGTCCGGCTGGAAGCATTCGAAGGTCCCCTGGACCTTCTTTTGCAGCTGGTCGAGGCGGAAAAGCTCGATATCAGCGAGATCGCGCTCGTACGGGTGACGGAGCCGTTCGTGGAAGCGATCCGGGCCCGCGCCCAGGATGAGCGGTATCCGCTTGAGGATCTAGCCCATTTCCTGGTGATCGCCGCCAAGCTGGTCGCCCTCAAGGCACGTTTGCTTATCCCCACGCCGACGGCGGAAGAGGAGGAGGGGTCGCTGGTCGACCGTTTGCGCGCCTACCAGGCCTTCGTGCACGCGGGGGAGTGGTTGCGGCAACGGAGCGACGGGGGAGCCCTGCTTTTCGCCCGCGGACCCCATGAGGAGCGCGTCGAGGGGGTCTTGCCGATCGTGCCGAGCCTGGCGCGCTTGGCGGACCTCTTCCGGGGGATCCTGCAACGGCGTGAACGCCCTATGCCGCCCACCCGTACCGCGATCCTGCAGCGGCTCGTGACGCTCGAGGAGCGGATGCAGGCCCTTCGGGACCGCATCACGCAAGGCGGGACCTTCGCCTTTTCCGCTTGGGTCGGGCCGGAAGCCCCGCGCGAACTGGCCGTCGTCTCGTTTTTGGCCTTGCTGGAGCTCCTGAAGGCGGGGACCGTCACCGTCACGCAGTCCGACTTGTTCGCTGAACTCACCATCTGTTCCGTATGATTACGCCCGCTGCCCAATTGGAGGCGCTGCTCTTCGCCCATGGGGCCCCCCTTGACGAGGCCCGCATTCGAGCGCTTTGCGGCTGGAACGAGCCGACGTTCGCAGCGGCCGTTTCGGCGCTGCGGTCGGCGCTCGAGGGGCGTGGCTTGGCCTTGCAGGCCTGGCGCGACCGCTATGAGCTCGTCACCGTGCCCGACGCGGCCCCGCTCATCCGCCAATTCCGCGAGGAGGAGGCCCGTGGCGAACTGAGCAAGTCCGCGCTCGAGACGCTCGCCATCTTGCTGTATCGCGGCGCCCTGACGCGTCCGGAGCTCGAGGAGGTCCGCGGCATCCATTCGCACCAGATGATCCGCAGCCTGTCGCTGCGCGGCCTCATCGCGGAACAGCCGCAGACGCGCCTGGGGCAGCCGGTCTATGAGGTGACCCCGCTCTGCCTGCAGTGGCTCGGGTTGACGGGGCGGCAGGATTTGCCTGAATTTGCCAAGTTTTCAGGGTCCGCGGCGAACCAAGAAGAGGAAGCCGGGCCCGAGGCGGTGGAGATGTAGCGGGGAACCGTGCTATCATACGAGCCATGCTTGCCGAATCCCTGCTTGTCGCCCTTGGAATGCTGAGCTTTCGGGCTTCAGATCCTGCCGTGGCCGCGCCTGCGCGCCTCCCGATCGCCCGATATGTCGCGCCGATCCATCAGGCTCCGGTCCGCCGGCCTTCATCCGTCGCCGGAGTGGTGACCACGGGGAAGGCGGCCGTCCTGATGGACGCCAAGAGTGGCGCCATCCTCTTTTCTCGAAACGGCGAAGGCGTGGCCCCGATCGCGAGCCTTACGAAGCTCATGACGGCGATGGTGATCTTGGATGCCCGCTTGCCGCTGGATGAGGAGATCCCGCTCATTGATGCGGACGAGCCTTCAGAAGGGCGTGCCGTCCTCGAGGGCGGCGAGACCTTTACCCGCGATGAGCTGCTGCGCGCCCTCCTGATCGGCTCCGTGAATACGGCCGGGAGCGCGCTTGCCCGAACGTATCCCGGTGGGCAGGCGGCCTTCGTCGAGGCGATGAACCGGAAAGCCGCGGAGTTGGGCCTGGTCTCCGCCAAGTTTACGGACCCCACCGGGCTTGCGCGGGATAATGTCGCTTCCGCCGAGGACGTGGCGCGGATGCTGCAGCGGGCCCTGTTCTATAACGATATCCGGCAGATCACGGAACAGTCCGTGATCGAGATCAAGTCGCAGACGGGGCGCACGTTCCGGATCCCGAGCACGAACCTGCTCTTGGATTCCTTTTTGAATAAGAAGCCGTACCGCATCATCGCGGCAAAAACCGGATCGCTCCCGGAAGCCGGCTATTGCCAAGCCCAAGCGACGCAGGACGAGCAGGGGAACGAACTCATCGCCGTCACCCTCGGTAGCGACAACCACTTTTCGCGGTACCAGGACGTGAAAGCGCTGACGGCGTGGGGGTTCGAGGGGTTTGAGTGGA
>CAZIMD010000034.1:7669-13436 GCA_964540365.1 uncultured Gammaproteobacteria bacterium | reverse complement strand
GGCGTTTTTGACAAACGTGGAGAAGAGGCGCTCCCCGACCGTTTCCGCAAGCTCCTCGTCACGTTCTTTCAAGGCGCGGAAGGCGTTTCGTCGGTCATCCACACGCTCCTCCAGCGACAGGGCGACGACCCCCAAGGCTTCGTCGGCGCGCTCCGTCTGCAACGTGGCGATCGTTTCGATGACGACGGTCCGCATCCCCTTTTCCGTGCGATAGGGATAGGGGGCGTTCGCTGAGAGGTATTCGATGAGAAGGCGCTCGACTTCGGGATCGGCGGATCGCTGAAAGGAGCTGACGGTCGCCTCAGCCGCCTGCTCGTCCTGCCTTCCCAATCCAGAGATGATGCTGAGCGTATTTGCGGCGACTTGCGACTTACTCTCTGGACGAATCCCCCTCGCGAAACCAAGATAGTTTTCACGCTCCCCAAAGAGGGCGCGCTCTAGGGCACCGAGGCCAGCCGTCTCGGGATGAGAATGGGAAGGAACGTGTTCGGACATAGTCATGGAAAGAATGATCCTTTCAAGGATAGCATACCGCTCTTGCAAAAACACGCCCGATCTGCGAAGATACCGCCACTTGGGGCCTTTAGCTCATTTGGTAGAGCACCTGCTTTGCAAGCAGGGGGTGGCCGGTTCGAGCCCGGCAAGGTCCACCATATCGAAACTCGCTAATCAAGCGAGTTTTTATTTACACAATATGAGGGTTATCATACAATCAACCGGTAAATAATATAAAAAGGAACATATGATAGAACAAGGGCCGAGTCAGACGCAACGCATAGAACTCTTGCCGGGCGACAGTAAAGTCAAAGGAATGCTTACTGTCGTCACGCAATTAAAAATGCGGCCATCCGTCACCATTGTGGGAAGCCTTGGAGACGTTGCATTCACTCGGGCGGACGCAACGGAATGGCTGCAAGGACTGTTGTCGCGAGGAGGTGCGGCGAAGACGTTTACACCCGTGATTGGTAAAGATATTTACCGCGCCTTTTCACAAGCTCAACAGAAAGACCCATGCCTCGCTTTAGCGACTGCTGAGATTAACATTCCGCCAACCGCATCGGCGGTGGAAACGCTTATCAGCGCAATTGATGCCGTGGTCTATAAAACAGGTTCAAAATATGCTGAGGGGAACGCTGTAACAGTTCGCGTGGACGGAGGAAGAACCTTCTATATTCGCGACCTCGAAATTGCAGAAAAGTGGGATCAGATATGCAATGGCTAGGTCGCGATCACCGTCAGGCGTTTCAATTCAAAACAAGCTGGCTCCAATATCGGTCGGTGCGGTCCACCGGCAAAGACATTCCAAAACAGAGTGTCTTTTGTTTTTTCTTGGAGCCATAAAAAAAGAGAGCACGAGGACCGTCCGCCTGGACTGGTACGCCGTTTCCTCATACGGATGCGCGAGGCTTGAAAGCCCCCTTTTCCCTTGGCGGGCATTGACCCTACTGGACGATGTATTCCCGACCCTGGATTATAAGCTCGATCGCCTCGCGTTACAGTGCGTTCAGAAGCGGCTCATCCTCCGCAAAAACCGGCATCCGGTCGATCACCCCAACTAAAAACACCCCGAAGGGTGTTTTTTCTTATTTCGGCAGGATCTCGCTCGGCCAGACGGTTGAAGTGATCAACTCCGAAGCTCGGAAGCTCGATGGGTTATCAACCTGCGTTCCAATGCGATAATCCATGTAGAAGGCGTCGGAGATGTCATCGACATTGGTGGCCCAATTGGTGCCGTACATGAGCCGCGCATCATCTTCGGAACGGATGCCGCGCAAGGTGCGGTCACGGTCGACCGCGTACACGCGGGAGTCGGATTGGAACTTCACCAGACGAACCCCCGGACGATAGCTGATGTTGGCGCCGAGCGGGATTTCGGCCAAGTCACGAGCCCCGATGATGCGGACCGTGCCAAAGCCATTGAACCAGGTGAAGAACACTTTCGGGTTCGGGAAGGCATGGCGCCGCCCATCCGCCCCAAGGTAGTAGACCGTGGAATCGTACTGCGTATTCATGTCCCCGTCGTCCTGGAGCTTGACGAGGTCATGGACGCTGACACCCATGCGCGTGAACGCGGCCAGGCGCGCTTGGGTGGCGGTATCGCCACCGTTCAGCGGCAAGGTGTCCGCGTAGATGAACTGGTTCGCCTCGCGAATGCGGATGACGCGGTTCGCCTGGACGGAGTCGTTGGCATCATCACGAACCGTCATCGTGAAGCTGAAGGTTCCGACCTGGGTGGGCGTGCCCGTGATGGAGCCATTGGAGCTCATCGTCAGGCCATTTGGAAGGCCGGAGCCGACGCTGAAGCGATAGGTCCCACGGCCGCCGGTGACCTCAAACGGACGCGCGTTGTAGTAGTAGGAGACGAATCCATCCGGATAGACGCCGACATCGTTGAAGGCGAGGGTGCCAGCTGTTGTCGCGGTCGTATTGTTCGTCTGAACGGTTCCAGCGGCACGGACGACGATCCGGAGTTCGGCCTGACGGGCCAAATTGCGTTGCGCATCTTCCGCACGGACCTGGAAGGTCACGGTGCCTTGGACAGGTGCCGTCGCTCTCAGCTCGCCGCCCGTCGACAGGGTCCAGCCACTCGGGACAGCGCTCGGGTCAGCGAATTTCCATCGGTACGAACCGCTCCCCCCGGTCGCTTGCAGAAGGGCCTTATATTCGCGGCCCGCTTCCGCCTCAGACAGGGCCGTATTGATCACGATCTGGTCCGCCGTACCGGTTTCGGTGTTTGCGGTTGCCGATCCGCCGGTGCCCGCGGAGTCAGAACCCGTCGCTGCAGCAGGCGCTTGCTTGATGTTCACGACCACCGACACGCTCTTCTTGAGGTTCGCCGCGATGTCATCCACGATGATGAGGAAGGTGTAGACGCCTTCGCGCGGGCTGGCGGCCTTCAATTCGCCCGCGTCGGTGAGGGTCCAGCCGGATGGGACATTCACAGGACGCTCAAATGCCCACTTGTAGGTTCCGCTGCCGCCCGTGGCGCGCAGGCGGGCTTGGTACGCTTGGTTCGCCATCCCCTCCGGAAGCGTGGTCTCGACGTTCAGCGGCGCGACGTTCGCCGTCACGTTCCAGGTGTACGTTCGACGAATCACTTCGCTCCCTTTCGTTGCGGTGAGGCGCAGCGTATAGGCACCGGCGCGCTTCGGCTGCCCGTCAAGCACCCGCGTATACGCATTGAATTTCAACCCATCTGCCACCTCATCGATTCCTTCAAGCGTCCAGGTGTAGCTCGCCCCCTCTTCTCCAGACAGGGAGAACGGGATAGAAGCGTACGTCCCGACACGGCCAGAAGGTAAGGTGCTTTCGTTTGGGAGGATCGTCGTAGCGATCGTTTGCCCTGACGCCACGGGCGTCGTTGGCGTCACCTCGTCTGTCGGATTCACGCCCGCCGATCGTGCGACGGTGAATTGCGCGTCTCGCATGGCGAGGGCGTTCGGGCCGCTCTCGGCGGTTCGGACAGCGAGCCCAAACGTGAATTCACCCGTTTCCGTTGGCGTCCCTTTTAGGGACCCGTTCGGGAAGAGCGTGAGGCCAAGCGGAAGCCGACCGTATGTGATGAACCAGTCAGGCGCCTGCCCGGCAGGCAAGCCTTCCGCCGCGAACTGCAGCTCGTAGGGCTGGTTGACCGGCAGGTTGATCCCACGCACCGGGGTCGTGATGCGTGCCGGCGAAGCGGCGGGAGCCGAGAAGACATTGTCCAAATTGAGGCCACTGACCGACGGAGGCGTCGTGATCGTTCGGACGCCTGAACCTGCGGCAGCGGATGCCGGGACCTTGTCGATCAGGAGATCGAGGACCGCGCGGCGAATGATCGTCTCACGCACCCCCGGGATCGCCTTGATTTCGAAATCGACGGAGAAATGGTAATAATCCGAGTCGGTTGGGGTGCCAAAAATAGTTCCTTCGCGATCTAGCTCCAAGCCCGGAGGAAGCGCACCCGCCGCGATGCTCCAGGTTCCGGGCTCGTTTTCATATGCACGAGCAACCAGGCGTTGGCGATACGGCTCACCCATACGGCCCGAAGGGAGCGCCTCGGACGTAGCGTCCGCACGAAGCAAGGACGTCCCCACGGACGGGCTGGGACAGGCGTCGATGCAGGATTGCACCCTCTCCTCGCAGCTGGCGCGTTCCAGGTTGCCGATCACGCCCGCACAGGGGAACCCGCGGTTCTCCTGACAGGTGAAGACGCACGAACGACGCAACTCGTCGCGCGAATATTGTTGCTCTTGCGAGCCCGGAACGACCTGGGGATCAAACACGGTGGCGGCGGCATACGCGGCCGCGCCCGCGGCCGCGACGGTGATAGCCGTCAGCACCTGGGCCCGAGTTGCCGCACGACTGCGAGTGATGGTAGAAGCCATAGGTAAAGACCGAGTAAAAAAAGTGGTCGCTGGCAGTATACCACACTTCGTCACGAAAGATGTGCTACACTTATGCACAAGCTATGCCCCTTTCCACCAAGACGCTGCAAGCCATCCTCCTCCTCATCGCGCTCATCGCGATCGGCGTATACGTCTACCTACGCGACACCAAGGCCAGCCGTGAAGAGGGAAGCGAAAGCGGTGATGGGGCGCTCACGACCGACCTCACCGAACTCGCGAGGGCCGGCAAGCTGCCCCAGGTCATCGGCATGGATACCGTCGTGGAACGGCTCATCCACGTGATCGCGCGTAAGCAAAAGAACAATCCCTTACTCATCGGCGAGCCGGGCGTCGGCAAGACGGCGGCGATCGAAGGCTTGGCGCAGCGGATCGTGAATGGCGAGGTTCCCGAGAGCTTCAAAGAAAAGAAAGTCATCCGCCTCAACCTGAGCGTCCTGCTCGCGGGCACGAAATATCGCGGCGAACTGGAACGACGGCTGCAATCCCTGCTCCACGGCCTCGAACAGGGGAACCGCGACACCATCCTCTTCATCGACGAGATCCACATGATCCAGCAGGCACGGGGATCGGAAGGGTCACTCGACATCGCGGACATCCTGAAGCCGGCCCTCTCGCGCGGCGAAATCCAGATCGTGGGCGCGACGACGTGGGCCGAGTATGAGGAGTACTTGCGGCCGGATGGCGCGATCGACCGCCGCTTCCAACCGGTGCTCGTCGAGGAGCCGTCGCGCGACAGCGCCGTGCAGATCCTAAAAGGGGCAAAGGCGTCGTACGAGAAATATCACGGGGTCTGCATCCCCCATCAGGCGATCGAGAAGGCGGTCGATACCTCCATGCAATTCATCCACGATCGCTTCCTGCCGGACAAGGCGTTCGACATCATCGATGAGGCATGCGCGAAGGTGGCGATCGAGGCCTCAAGCCCGCAACATGCGACCGCCTTAGGGCTCTTGGATCACGCCTCTCAATATGCGGCCGAATGCGGGGGTTCGGTACCGGTGGTGACAGAACACGACGTGGAGACCATCGCCCAACAATGGCATCAGCATCGAACAAAACCGATGGATAAGAAGGCCTGAACACCCCGTACCGCGTGACGCGCGTATGTCTAAGTGGCCAAAACACGCGCCGGGCAGATCCGCGCCCCGGAACCGTCTGGCGCCTTGTTTTTTGGTATTCTCCCCCTCCCTGGCCAACCGGAAGCCCTCCTGCTATCCTCTTGGCACTATGATGAACTCCTGCAGCATCTGCTGCGCTTGGTTCCACAAGCATGGGCGGTCGATCGGCCTATTCCTTCTCCGCGTTTCCTTGGCGATCATCTTCATCTACCAAGGGTGGGCGAAGCTGAACGGCGGGATGGACGGGTTCACGATGATGGT
>CAZIMD010000034.1:0-7569 GCA_964540365.1 uncultured Gammaproteobacteria bacterium | reverse complement strand
CCACGCACGACCACATGATGGCGCTCGGCGAGGCGAATGTTGTAGCGCGTCTTCTTGTGAAACGTTTCAAATAGCTCCGACGGGGTTCCACGCAAGGGAACGACGAGGTTCGTGGACGGATTGAGCGCACGAATCCGACGGAAACCCGGCCAATCCAGAATGGCGTTTTCCGGAACCGCTTCGCCCGCCTGGCGCCAACGCGGTTCACAGCGCTCGAAACAGATGCGCCATCCGCCCGGCAAAAACGTCCGGCACCCCTCCACGAAGCGCGTCAGGTCAGCCACAGACGTTCCGATGGGTACAACCGGACCCTGGGGGGCGAACCAGTAGGAAAACGGTCCGCGCCGCTGCTCGATCCACTGTGCAAGCATGGGACCGTGAGCCCCATTGGCCCATGTACGGATCACGCGCTTCCCCACCGCCTGTTGCGCGCCCCCCCACGCCCACTGCTGGGTGAAGGGCGGATAGGAGTACGTCGTCAGCGCCTGATCCCAAGCGGCGGCATCGGTGGCGATCTTAACGTCCATAGCTGGAAAGCTGCTGCAAGGCGGCCCGAAGCCGGTCGGAAACGCCTTTCACCTCCGGGCCGACCCTCTTGAGGGCGTTGCGCGCATCCGCGAGCGAATACCCTAGCGCCTGGAGCGCCTTGAGGGTTTCCGCGTCCTCCCCCTCCACGACCCCTTCATCCGCAAGCTGGCCACTAAGATCAAGCACGATCTTTTGCGCCGTCTTCTTGCCGACGCCCGGGACCGAGGTCAGCGTCTCCAGATCGCCCGACATGATGGCCTTGCGCACGGTTTCCGGCGTCCCCAGGGATAGGAGGGTCATCGCGACCTTCGGACCCACACCGGAAACCGACAGGAGCCGCAAGCATAGGTCCAGCTCGCCTTGGGTCAGGAACCCATACAAATCGTGCGCATCCTCGCGGATCACCTCGTGGATATACAGAAACAAGGGCTCGCCCGTCTTCACGAGCGCCAGGACCCCGGGGGTGACGGCACAGCGATAGCCGATGCCTTGCACCTCGAGGAGGACGTGCTGCGTCCCACGTTCCAAGACCATACCGCGGAGGGAACCGATCATATGCCCCTGACGATAGCGGAAAAACCGCCCCAGGACAAAAAAAGACGCCGCGAGCGAGGCTCGGGGCGCAGTGCCGATCGGCTCACGGGTGGCGGGAAGGGCGGGAATCGGTCAGCGGACGGCCCCTGATGAGCATCGCGGGGTCGACGGCGGGGTTTGAGGTCCGGTTGACGCGCTCCGCGTCGTCGTACCCAATGCCGAGCCCCGGCAGGCCTTGCAGCACCTCGAACACGCTCCCATACGGCGTGTCGCCCCGACGCCCCGCACTCGGTCTCAGGGCGCCGAACACCGTGGTCCCAGGGGTCGGGAGCGGAAGGACGGCCCCGGTCCGCATGTCGTAGACGATGGGCGACCGATGGCCGTCCCCGAACCCGAAAGGCGCAGGCTCGCGACAGAGCGGCAGGCTGCGGCGCCCCACCCCCAGCGGATCATACTCGCAGATGCGGCTCACCAGCGAACCGGGTTGCGCCTGCCGGGGGTTGGGCTCGCGGCCCGCCCGGACCGCCCGGCACCAGACCGTGCCCGGGTAGGAGAGGGTCCATTCGATGTTGAGCGGTTCGGTCGAGCTGAGCCGGTACGCGCGCCGGAGCTGATCCATCAGCATGGTAGACCGGCTGGCCGTGGCCCAGGCTCGGGCCTGGGTGGCCAGAATGGTCCGCCCGCTGGCGCGCACGGACGCGAGGTAGGTCGCCGCCGCGTGGTAGCGCAGGACCTGCAGGTGGATCGGATTGTGCACGTCGAGCGTCTCGGTGCGCTCAGGAAGGCGGATCGCCACCTGGGCACCGGGATGCGCCGCGATGTAGCCGTCGATCGCGTCGCAGAGGCGCTCGTCGGGGGTGAGCGCCCGGGGGGTCTCCGGAAGGGCCGGGGGGAGATGCTCGAGGTCGTCGACCGACTGGGCGGAGACCGGGGTGGCGAGCGCAAGGAGCGCGAAGACGAACAGGGTACGGAACAGGGGCATCGCCCCTCCTTTCATCGCGGGGTTGAGGGATGTTTCGGGCGATGCGGAATGATACCCGATTTTGCCACTCTTGTCAATCTACGTCCATCACAAGGAAGTTTTTTCGCAAGAAAAAGCCCCGATTCAGGATCGGGGCAGCGCTGGCTTAGCTACGCCTCGGACGGGGTCGGGGCAGGCTCGGCGGGTTCCGCGAAGAGCCTGTCAAGGTCTTCGCGCGTGAGCGTCTCGCGCTCGAGCAGCGCGGTGACGAGGAGGTCGTGGTGGGCCCGGTGCTCGTCGAGGGTCCGCTGCGCCAGGTCGCACGCCTCGTTCAGGAGGGTCTCGACCTGCGCCTCGACCGCCGCGATGAGGCTGCCGGACATGCTGCGCGTGAAGGGGTACACGCGCAGCGAAGAGAAGCCTTCCCCCTGCGCCAACCCCAGCTTGGTCACCATCTCATACGCGAGGTCAGTGGCCCGCACGAGGTCGTCGGCCGCACCGGTGGTGACCTCGTTGGGGAAGGCGTGGCGCTCAGCGAGGCGACCGGCGAGCAAGAGCGCGAGCATCGACACGAGCTCCGTACGCGTGCGCAGGTAGCGGTCGGTCTCGGGGGCCTGGGCGACCATGCCGAGCGCCCGGCCGCGGTTCACGATCGTCACCTTGTGGATCGGCTCGCAGTCCGGAAGGAAATGCGCGACGATCGCGTGCCCCGCCTCGTGCACGGCGACCGTCTTGAGTTCCCGCGGGGTCAGGACGCGCGGGACGGCCGAGCCCATGAGGATGCGGTCGCGGGCCAATTCGAAATCGATAGCCTCGACCCGCGCATGGCTAGCCCGGGCCGCCTCGTGAGTCGCCTCGTTGACGAGGTTCGCGAGCTCAGCGCCCGAGAACCCAGAAGTGACCCGCGCGATCCCGTCGAGGTCCACGTCCTCGGCGAGCGGAACGCCGCGGGAGCGGATGGTCGCCTCGAGGATCGCCTTGCGGCCCTTGCCGTCGGGCATGGAGACCTCGATCTTGCGGTCGAAGCGGCCGCGCCGCGTCAGGGCAGGATCGAGCACGTCCGGACGGTTGGTCGCGGCGATGACAACGATCCCCTCGTACCCGTTGAAGCCGTCCATCTGAGTGAGGAGCTCGTTGAGGGCGTGGAGGTCGCCCGTGCGGCGGAACTCGTCGCTGTCACGGTCGCCGCCAATCGCGTCGATCTCGTCGATGAAGATGATGGCCGGGGCCTGCGCACGGGCGGCCGCAAAGAACTCGCGGATACCCTTGGCGCTCTCCCCCAGCCATTTCGCCGAGAACGACGAGCCGGAACGGGAGAAGAACGGGACGCCCGCCTCGCCCGCGACCGCCCGCGCGAGCATGGTCTTGCCCGATCCCGGGGGCCCGATCAGCAGGCAGCCGCGCGGCGGCAGGCCGCCGAGGGCCTTGAGGCGGGTCGGGTCCTTGAGGTAGGCGACGAGCTCTCGGAGTTCGTTTTCGGCCTCGTCGATGCCGGCGACGTCATCGAAGGTGACGCGGGCCTCACCGCTGGGACCGACCGGGTCGACCGAGACCGTCGTGTCGGGCGGCGGTTCGAGACCGAGCTTCTGGCGCCAGGAAGTCCCCCCCGCCCCCTCCTTCCGCAGCGCGAACCAAAGGGTACAGGCGAGACAGATCCCGGCGATCAGGAGCGAAGACTTCCCCGATTCACGCCGCGCCTCAGACTGCTTCGCGGAGAGAAACTGGATCGGCACGGCCGAGCGTTCCATGACCCAGGAGACGGCGTCGCCACAGGACTGTTCGTGCGCATACGCGCTGGAGATGCGGCCGTTGCGGTGACGCAGGTTGAAGCGGCACTCGCCGTTCTCATGGTCCTGATCGACCTCGATCGCGGTGACGTCCCCGCTCGTGACCGCGCGATACAGCTGCGTCAGGGGGATCATCGCGGGTTCCGTCCGTCCCCCGAAGGGCTTCTCGTGACGAACGACCTTCTCGAGCGATGATGCGAACATGGCCGCCTGGATGAGGACGCTGACCCAAATGGCCAGCTGCGTGAATGAAGGCTTGGGCTTGGCTTCTTTCGACATGCGCACCGTTCTTTCTGCGAAGGGACGGGGGTTGGGCGGCGAGGGGAACCCTAGCAGGAATTAGCGGAATGTCAAGGGATGAGCAAGACGGCATGTCACCAAAAAAGCCCTGGTTAAGGGCTTTTTCCTCTACACGAACGTCACCGAACTCACGCGATCCCCTGCCTCCTTGAAGCGCATCAGCCGAACGCCTTGCGTGTCGCGGCCGAGCGACGGGACCATCTTGAACGGGGTCCGCACGACCACGCCCTTCTTGGAGATCATCACCAGGTCACGCTCGTCGTCGGTGCTCGAAATGTACGCCCCCACAACGCCACCCGTCTTGTCGTTGACCTTCGCGGTATGGATACCCGACCCGCCGCGGCCTTGGGTCTTGTATTCCTGGAGGCTCGTGCGCTTGCCCATGCCGTTTTCGGTGATCACGAAGAGCTGGAGCAGGCCCTTGTCGGCGAGGCCGACGTCGATCACGTCCATGCCGATCACCTCGTCGTTCTGGCCGAGCTTGATCCCGCGCACGCCAGCGGCATTACGCCCCATCGGACGCACGTCCTCTTCGCTGAAGCGGATGGACTGGCCCTTGCGCGTCACGAGCGAGATGTCGTCCTTGCCGGAGGAGGGCTTCACCCAGATGAGCTCATCCCCATCGTCCAGGTTGATGGCGATGATGCCGTTGCGGCGAACGTTATCGAACTGGTCGAGGGAACATTTCTTGATGGTGCCGCGGCCCGTGACCATGACGAGGTGCTTGGCCCCATCCATGTCGTCGAGCGGGAGGGTGACCGTGACCTTTTCGCCCGGGGAGAGCTGGAGGAAATTCACGATGGCCTGGCCTTTTGAAGTGCGGCTGCCCTGCGGAAGCTCATAGGCCTTGAGGCGGAACACGCGGCCGCGGCTCGTGAAGAACATGATTTCCGCGTGCGTGTTCGTGGTGAGCATCTGGCTCACGATGTCTTCCTCTTTCGTCTGGAGGCCGACGACGCCCTTGCCGCCGCGGGCCTGGGCCTTGAAGGTGTCGGGCGGGAGACGCTTGATGTAGCCGTCTTCGGTGAGCATCACGATCGTATCCTCTTGCGGGATCAGGTCCTCGACCGAGAACTCCCCGACCGGATGCGGGACGATTTCGGTGCGGCGGTCGTCGCCATACTGTTCGCGCATCTCGAGGACTTCCTCCTTGATGATGCCGAGCATCTTCTTGGTAGAGGCAAGGATGGACTTGAGCTCCTCGATGAGCTTGCGCTTCTCGTCGTTTTCCTGCTCGATCTTGAGACGTTCGAGGTTGGCGAGCTGTTGCAGGCGCATCTCGAGAATCGCGAGGGTCTGGCGCTCGCTGAGCTTGAACTTGCCCATCAAGTTCGTCTTAGCCTCGTCGCGGTCCTTGGATTTCTTGATGGTGGCGATCACGTCGTCGATGTGGAGCAAGGCGATCATCAACCCCTCCAAGATGTGCATGCGCTCCTCGGCGCGGTCGAGGTCATACTGGGTGCGGCGGCGGACCACCTCGCGACGGTGGTTGAGATATTCCTCAAGCAGGCTCTTGAGGGTCAGCACGCGCGGCTGGATGCCGTTCTCGACCAAGCAGAGCATGTTGCAGTGGAACGTCTCCTGCAGCTGGGTCAGCTTGAACAGCTGGTTCAGGACTTTTTTCGGGTACGCATCCTTCTTGAGCTCGATGACGATGCGGATCCCCTCCTTGTTCGACTCGTCGCGCAGATCGCGGATGCCTTCGATCTTCTTGTCGGTGACCAGTTCGGCGATCTTCTCGATGAGGACGGCCTTGTTCACCTGGTACGGGAGTTCGGAGACGATGATCTGGAAGGCGCCCGCCTTCTCTTCGACGATCTCGGTCTTGGCGCGCATGACGATGCCGCCCTTGCCGGTGGCGTAGGCCTGCTTGATGGCGGCCTTGTCGTAGATGATGCCGGCGGTCGGAAAGTCTGGACCCGGGATGTGTTCAACCAGTTCATCGATGCTGATGTCGGGGTTTTCGATGAGGGCGATGATGCCGTTGCAGACCTCGGTGAGGTTGTGCGTGGGAATGTTCGTCGCCATGCCGACGGCGATGCCGAGGGTGCCATTGAGGAGCAGGTTCGGGAGCTTGGACGGCAAGACGCGCGGCTCGTGCTCGGAACCATCGTAGTTGGGGCGGAAATCGACGGTCTCGCGCTCGATGTCGAGGAGAAGCTGTTCGGCGACGCCGGTGAGCTTGGCTTCGGTGTACCGCATGGCGGCCGCCGAGTCGCCGTCGATCGAACCGAAGTTCCCCTGCCCCTTCACGAGCATGTACCGCATGCTGAAATCCTGGGCCATGCGGACCATGGACTCATAGATCGCCGAGTCACCGTGGGGGTGATACTTACCCATCACGTCACCGACGATGCGGGCGCTCTTTTTGTAGCCGCTATTCGCACGCAGGCCCATCTTGAACATCGTGTACAAAATACGACGATGGACGGGCTTGAGGCCATCGCGGGCGTCCGGAAGGGCGCGGTCGACGATGACGGACATGGCGTAGTCCAAAAACGAGGTCTGGATCTCGTCGACGAGCGCACGGGGCTCGATGCGGCCCGTGAGGGCGTTTGGGGTCTCTAGGTCGGGCATAACGAGGGTAATCCTACCGGGGGGTGCCTTTGGCGTGAAGAGAGAAAGTCAATACTCTTGCCGCCAGGCCAGGATGGTGTGGGGCTGGCGCCCCACGGCTTGCCCTTTCCCACTCGGGCGGGCTGGTCCCCCGGTTCGGGTGCCCGTTTTTCGCGGACCTGAACTCGCCGCTTGTTCCGGGGATGGATGGCTCACACAGCAGGTCCGCGAAAAACGGGCACCCGAACCGGGGGACCTGCAAGAGGGAGGGAAAGGAACGAGAATAAAAAAAGACGGACTCGGACGAGGGTCCTGCTCACGTCATGGAAACGCCGGAGCGCTAAAAGCCCGCGCTCGTGCGCGGGCTTTGGCGCTATTCCTCCGATACCTTGCCCTCCGTTGTCGTGGCGGTCATCTCCCCTACCGCCGATGCCCCTTGCGTTAGCGCGGCTTTCGCATCCGCGAGGTTTGGCTTGGGGAAGGGGTATTTCGCCTCTAAACGGTCCATCTCGCGGCGGATGTCCTCTTGGATCGAGGGACGGCGGACAAGCGTCATTTGCGTGCGGACCCAGGAACCGACGGTAAGCCACCAGCCGCCGATGACGACGAGGCACGAGGCGGCGACCCCCATGAGGTAAAACCAGGAATTCGGGACGTTACGCGCTTGGCGGGCCTTGGCGTGGGCGAGGATGAGTTCGCGCTTTTGGGCGTGCGACAGGATGCCTTGCTGGAAAAAGGCGACGTTCTCGAGGGCCGGCGCGGGCTCGGCGGCAAGATCTGCCGCCTTGACGTGTTTCACGGCCGAAATCCGCTTTGCGGGGCGGCGGGGCGGGGCGTGGCGGGCGTCGGTGGTGGCGCGACGGGGTTTCGAGGAGCGCATACGCTTGAGAGTGTAGCAGATTT
>CAZIMD010000033.1:0-13648 GCA_964540365.1 uncultured Gammaproteobacteria bacterium | reverse complement strand
GCCTGGACCTGCTGCAGCCAGGCTTCTCGGGTCATCCCTCCCACCTCAGCGCGCAACGCCAAGGCCTCTTCGAGGGTCGCGGGGCGGATGATGCGGTCGCGGAAGGTGTCGATGGTCCAGCCGGCGTGGTCGGCAAGATCTTGCGCGACCCGCTCGAGAAGCTCGGGGGTCGAGGTGGCACCCGCAAGGAGGACCCGTTCGAGGTTCTGCTGGACGATCGCCTCCGAAAGGGTGAAGCGCTCGTTTTCGGCTTCACGCTTGAGATACGTCTCGCGAATAAGCCGTTCGTAGGCCTCTTGGCGAAGTTCGGCGAGGGGACGCGGCTGCTGGCCGGCGGGAGGCGTGGCGACGGCCAGCGAATGGTCGATGTCATCCCATCGGTCCAGGACATCACGATATAAGACCCAGGATCCTCCGACCGATGCGGCCGGGACGGGGACGACGCCCACGAAACGGCGAGCCAAGGCCGAAGTGGACTGGCGCTGCAGGATGGAAACGGAAATCCCAATCACGAGGAAGGCGAGGACGGCGAGCGCGGCGATGGCGATCAGGATCGCCAGTCGGCCCTTCGTAGTGCGAAAAAACAACATACGTTAAGCGGCGGAATCGTGGACAAAGAAGAAGCGGAACCAGCGTTCGGGGTTGGAACGGGCGGGTTCGACGGGATGGTCGCGGTAGAGGGTGGGCGTATCGGGCAGCGGATCATTCGACAAGCGCTCCCATTCCTCCCCCCGCAAGATATAGACACGCTCCCCGGGACGCTGCATGTTCAGGCGAAGGCGCGCCTCGCGGTCGATGAGGTCGGGAGTCTGCAGCCGCTCAAGGAGCTGGGAGACGGTCGCCTTGCGCGTCTCGAGCTGGGCCACGCGCTCTTGGAGCGTCGCGACTTCCGCCTTGACCTGATTTTGGCGATACAATTCGCGGGCCGCGGAAAGGCCGGTGACCGCGACAAACCCAATCCCCAAGAACAAGGCGAGAGGACGGGCCTGGCGATGATTTTGAGAAACGGCGCGTGCCTGCATGGAAAAAGGATATCATGGCGCCCCGGGAGCGTCGATGAGGCGCTCGACCCGTTCGAGCGTGGCGGCATCGGCCTTGCGGAGGCGACGAAACAGCCGACGACGACGGCTTGCGAGCGAGACCGTGCGGATGTGGGTCGCGGGCGGACGGGTCCACGGGAGACGGAGCACGGTCCCGTCGGGACGGGTCCAGGTGGACGTCCCGAGGAACGGGAACAGGCGCCAGGGAACCCAATTCGGGGCCGTCACCTCGTGGACGCGCCAATCATGGATGCGGACACGGCCCCAAGACGTACGTTCGGCCCCGATGATGCGGTCGCCGGTCTGTAACACGACAGCGGAACTCCAGACGTCAAACGCAAGCCAAAGGAGGAACCCCCCGACCAGCCAGAAGGCCACCGCGATCCCCCACATGGCGCCCCGGAAATCGAACAGGAAAAAGAACGGGATGGCCAACAGGAGCGCCGCCACGAGCAAACGCGCAAGCAGGCGCGAGCCGTGCGAGCGCGAAACGGATTGGAGATACTCATGCGGATGCAGGCGAACCAGGGAAAAGAGGTCGATCATAGTCCGGCGAGGCGTGCGCGGATCGCCGCTTCGGCGGCGGCCCGCTCATTCCAAGGGAGCTTTTCGCCGTTCGCGACACAGATCCACGGCTCGGCCCCCTTGCCCGTCATGAGGACGACATCCCCCGGCTCGGCAAGGCGGATGGCTTGCGCGATGGCCTCTGTGCGGTCGTCGATGCAGAAGAGGTCCTTCCCGAGCGTCTTGCCCGCCTTTTGGGCGCCGGAAGCGACCCGCTCGACGATCTGCCGCGGGTCGTCGTCATATGGATCCTCGTTCGTCACGATCACGACGTCCGCTTCGGTTGCCGCCATCTGGCCCAGGATGGGCTGGCGCGCGACATCACGGCCGCCACCGCATGAACCCAAGACATGGATCAGGCGGCGGCGTGGCGTAAGGCGGAGGGCCCCGTAAAGCTGGCGAAGCGATTCGGGTTCGGGGGCGTAGTCGATGATCACGCGGAACGGCTGGCCAGACTCGACCGCTTCGAACCGCCCAGGCACGAACGGGACCGCGCAGATGGCCGCCAGGGCGGCGCCCACCGAAATGCCTTGCGAGGCCGCGACGCTGATCGCGGCAAGGGCATTTTCGACATTGTAGGCCCCGGGAAGCTGGAGATGGCCGTACGCGCCACCCACGACCAGGTCCGTCCCCTTGTCGGTGAGGTGGCATTCGTCCGGGTGCAGGCCGCGGGTTGACGTGCGGCCATACCACAGGCACGGGACGTCCTTTCCGGCAGCCGCATAGAACGCGGCATGTTCGCTGTCGGCATTCAGGACCAGGGCCCGTGGGACCTCCTGGCCATGCACGCGCTTGGGATGGCGTGCGGCAACATGGGAGAAGAGCCTTGCCTTTGCCGCCTTGTACGCCTCAAACCCACCGTGCGCCTCGATATGTTCGGGCGTCAGGTTGGTGAAAACGGCGATATCATAGGAAATGCCCTCGTGGCGGGACTGGATGAGGCCTTGCGAAGAGGTCTCCAGGACCGCGTAACGGCAACCGGCATTCACCATCTCACGGAGCATGCGCTGCAAGAAAAACCGCCCCGGCATGGTCATTTTCGTGGGGTTGATCCATTCCCTCCTCCCGATCTTCAAGATCGCGGTCGTGGTGCACCCGACCTTGGCCCCTTCGGCCTCGAGGGCCTTGGCGATGAGGTAACTCGTGGTCGTCTTGCCGTTGGTGCCGGTGACGCCGATGACGATGAGCTCTTCGGACGGGTACCGGTAGACGAACGCGGCGAGGCGCGCGAGAGCGAAATGATACACCTGAAACCACGAAGCGGGCACCAGGCGGCGGAGGGTTGAGAGCATACCGTCAGGAACTATACGTCAAAAAGGAGATGAACGCGAAGAAAAAAGACAAGAGGAAGCAACAGAGGGCGAGCGGCACGAGGATCGGCCAGGCCCCAACCTGCGACAGCAGGAGGAGCGCGATGGCACAAGCTTGGAGGAGCATCTTGGTCTTGCCGAAGACATTGGCGGAGCTGACACGGCCCTTGTAGCGCCGATACAGGACGCCGGACACGACCAGGAGCTCCATGAGCAACACGACCGCGGCCAACCACCACCCGACCACCCGGGAGACGAACAAGACCGAGACCGAACCGATCAGCAGCTTGTCAGCGACGGGATCGGCGGCCGTCCCCCAAAAGGTGATCTGCTTGCGCAGCCGGGCCAAGGAACCGTCGAGCACATCGGTGAACGCGGCGAATAGGAAGAGGCCGAGCGTTTCGGGCCAGCGCTCCTTCCACAGGAAAAAGAGGACGACGGGCGTGAAAAGGAACCGGAGGACGGTCAGGTGATTCGGCCGGACCCGACGCGGGATCCAGGCGAAGAGGTAGCGAATCAGCGGGTCGTGCGGGAACAAACGAATGTTGTCGTTTGTCATGAGCATAGAAATGGCTGCTCCCTAGCATACGGAACAGACCGCGGACGCGCAAAGGCAAAAGAAAACGGAATGAAAAAACGCGTCCGGGAACGGGACGCGTCAGGGTCGCAGGCGGACGCAGTGGTTGTAGTAGCCCATCTGCGCGAAACAGACGTCACGGTCCGTCTGGAGCCCGAAGACCGGCTCACTTCCGCCATCGACCAGGCGCCTGGAACTCGCATCGTACGTGGAGCCGCGCCAGGTCACGGTCCACATCTCGTCCCAGCCGGTGCAGCTCAACCCCGTGTCGATGCCGCAGGCGTTTGCGATCGCGAGCCAGAGACCGGTGGCGGTTTCCGCCCCAGAGGGGAAGCTCGACTCCGGAATCGTGCATCGGTAGATCCCTCCCGTTTCGGCGGTGGGCATGCACGAGACGTTGAGCCGCATCCCGAAGGAGACCAGGATCCGCGTCACCGGACCGGACGGGATCACCACGGACCCGTTCCTGGCGCGATACGTGATGCTGATCCCGCCTTCAGGACCCGCGTCGCCGGCATCGGGAACAGGGGCCGCGTCCGCGTCCGCCTCATCGCCCGCATCCCCCGCGTCGCCGTCCGCGAGGTCCGCGTGCGCGTCCGCCCCATCGATGGCAGCATCCGCGGGCTCCGCGTGGTCGGCATCGGTGGCGTCTTCGGATGCGGCGTCCGCATCGTCCGGAGCCCCATCGGGTTCCGCGAACGCGTCGGGAGCGGCGTCGAGCGCCGCATCGCCATCGAGGGCGCCGTCCGACAGGGAGGCTTCGGGCGAACCGTCGGGAGGGACGTCTTCGCGGTCGACGGGACCTGCTTCGTCCGTGGCGGGATCGTCGGGGACATCCGCCCCGGGATCGACCTCGGTCGGCGGGACGGCGTCTTGCTGCACGTCCGGCACGTCGTCGGGCGCAGGACGGTCCTCCGGAAGCGTTGCGTCGGGCGCATCCGGCGGGAAACGGTCAGAGCGCACATCTGCGCTGCCGGCCGCATCCGGCGAGGGATCCGCGAGCAGGAAGTACGGGTCGCACCCGCCGACGAGCACGAGCCACAGGCAGGCAAGGGCCCTGCGTGAGGGGCTGAATTTCTTTTCCAAGGCGTCCTCCTTCCTTTGTCCTTTACGGATACGAACCAGTTCTTTAGGTGACAGGCGCCACCCCAAGAATATGCTATTCTGGCAGAAAAACGAAAATCCGTCAAGTTCCCCTCCGCCCATCCCTGAACGTCGAAAACCCCTTAGAATGCGCCGATGCCTCCTGCGTGGTGAGGGCCGCAATCGTGATACACTGGAACCATGCCATCTTGGATCTCCTCGGAACGCCTATTAGGGCTGGCGCTCGTGGCCGGAATCTGGATCCCTTCCGCTTGGATCGGCGCGGCGACCCATGCCGGCGCCCGCTTTACGCTCCTCCTCTTTGTCGGATGGCGGCTTGGGGACGCCTGGCTCGAAGCGGGGGTCGCGCGGCCGTGGCGTGTCTTGTTCGGCGTAAGCGCCTGGGCAGCGCTCCTGTCGCTGTTCTTGACGGGGCTCTATTACCTTGGATATCCGCTTGAGCACACGACGCAAATCCTCGTCGAAAGCCTGCTGGGCCTGTTGGGGATCGCCTGCGGCACGCGGCTGGCGACGGCAACCGAACCAGAACCGGAACCCACGCGGCAATCCACTCGATGGGAGCGCGCGCTCACATGTACGGCCATCCTCGCCTCGGCATTGAGCGTTTGTCTCCTTCTCTTCGTGGCGAGCGAGCACGCGACGCGCGTAAGCCTGCGTACGCCGTGGCCGCTTCTCCCCAAGGGAAGCTTCCTCCTGTTCGCCATCCCCTTCGCCGCCAGCCTCCTGCTCGCATGGAAAGGGAGGCGACCATTCGCGGCCTTTTTCGCCAACGCGGGCACCTGGATCGGCCTTTCCGCCCTCACGCCACTCCTCTACCCGCTCGGGTACGGGTTTGACGGCTTCATCCATCGTGCCAGCGAGGCGGTACTGCTAACGACCGGCACGCTCACGCCGAAACCGCTCTACTACATCGGGCAATACGTATGGACAACCTGGATCGCCGGTACGTTCGCGATCCCCTTGGCGGATGTGGACATTTGGCTCGTTCCCCTCGGCGTCCTTTTGCCGGTCGCGGCGCTCGTGCATTGGCAGAGGATAGACGCGGCGCATCGCTGGGTCTTGCCGATCACCCTGCTTTTCCTTCCCTTAGGCGCATTCGTGACGACGACCCCGCAATCTTTTTCGTATCTCCTCAGCTTCAGCGCGATCGTCGCGACCCTGTGGACGCATACGACGCGACGGTCTTGGGCCTTCCCTTGGCTATGGGCGCTTTGGGCGACCGCGTCCCACCCGCTTGGGGGCTTACCTGCCCTTGCGTTCGTGGGCGGGGCTTGGCTTGCCAGTTGGAGCACGTCCCGATGGAAGCAGCGCCTGTCCTATGCCGCCGGAACGCTCGGGGCGCTGGCAGCCATCCCGTTGGCGTTTTGGGCCCAAACCGGGCTCGGGAACGCCCCGATCACCTGGTCCTGGGCCTTTTTCGAAACGCTCTCCTGGGACGCCTTCGTCCCCAGCCTACTTTTACAGCCCCGGCAAACCCTGGCCCTTTGGGTGGACGCCGCTGAATGGGCGCGTCTCGCCGTCGCGTTCGGCTTGGCGGCGGTCGGCATTTGGCAGGCGGCCCGTCCGCAACGCCCAGCCTACCGCTGGCTCGCGCTGACGGGATTAGGGCTCCTGGGGGTGCAGTGGCTGTTGGAGCACGTCGCGACCTTCGGATTCCTGATTTCCTATGAACGGAGCAATTACACGGAACGGTTAGGCATCCTCAGCGCGCTCTGCCTCGCCCCCCTGGCGGCCGCCTGGATCAGCGGACGCTTGCAGGCCATCAGCCAACGCTCGGGATGGCTGTTTGGCGTCATCCTCCTGGCATTCGGCGCCGCCTGGCCGCTACGCGTCTACGACAGCCTGCCGCGCCACGATGCGGCCCGCGCGAGCAGCGGCTGGAGCGTCGGTCGCGCAGACCTGGAGGCGATCCACTGGATGCACGAACGTGCGCAAGGGGCGCCGTATGCCGTCCTCGCCAACCAATCCGTAAGCGCCGCGGCCCTCGAGACATACGGGTTCGCCCGCTACGCGAACGATGTATTCTACTACCCCATCCCCACCGGCGGGCCGCTCTACCAGCTCTTCCTGCGAACCGCCTCAACCGAGGGGACGGCCTCCGACCTAAAAAAAGCCGCCGAACTCACGGCGAGCCGACAGCTGTTCGTCGTCATCAACGACTACTGGTGGAATGCGGACATGGTCCGCGAACGCCTAGGGACGCAGGCGGACCATCAGATCTCCTTTGGGGATGGGGCCGTTTGGGTCTACCAGTTCGGTGAGGAAACCCTGAACCGCCTCAATGCCCCCTGATCTCCGCGAACAGGGCTTCCCAGGCCTCGCGCACCCGCTCGGGCGCGAACGCCTCGGCGCGTCGGCGGGCCCGCTGGCGCCATGCGGCAGGCGAGCGTTCAAGCTGCCCCATCGCCTCCGCCCAGAGGGGAGCGCTTTCCTCCGCCACGATCCCGCCCTCGCCCACCGTTTCAGGAATGCCGCCGCGGGGAGAGGCGATGACCGGGACTCCCGCCGAAAAGGCTTCCAGCAACACGGTTGGCTGGTTTTCTTGTAACCGCGAAGGCATAAGCAGTCCGTGCATGCCCGACAGGGCGGCTGGCACCTCCGCGCGCGGCAAGGGCCCGAGGCAACGCACGTTCGGCATCGATTCGAGCCGCGGACGCAGTGGCCCCTCCCCGATGCAAAGGAACGTGCGCTGCGGCTGCGTTCGCGCAAGCAGGCCAACGAAGTCCGCCCCCTTGTCTTCCGATAGGCGTCCGACAAAGGCCCAGGCGCCCTTGGGTTCAACCACGCCTTCGATCCTGTGAGGCGACGGATTTGGGATGACGTGCGCGCCCGAAAACGACCACCCACGGCGCGCATGGGCCTCGAGCAACCACGCGGTCGGCGAGACGACGCGCGTCGGGACCCCAAACACCTGCCGTCGGAGCGCGGCCCACGCGCGTTGCCAAACCGTGACACGATCCGTGCGCACCTGCCCCGACGGCTCGAACAGCTGCACGTCGTGCAGCACATGGACCCACGGGATGCCCGCCGAACGGAGGACGTTTCCCGTTTTCCAACCGACCCCCGTCAGGTTATGCGTAACGACAAGATCCGGCTTCCACACACGCACCTCATCCACCTGCGGCGAAGGCCCTAAATCTTGCCAGAGATGACCGAATAACCGCCGGGGGAGGCTCTTTTTGATCCATCCCACCTGACTCGCCCAAACGCGCACCTCATGGCCAGAGGCACGCCAAAGTGCAACCAATTCCGCTGCAATGATGCCCGCGCCCCCGTGGGCGTCGGGCGGATAGGCATTCGTCATGACCGCGAGGCGCATACGTCGCGATAGGCCTGTTCAAGCCTGGAAACAAGAACATCTTTCGTGAATTGCCGCTCGACCCAGGCGCGCGCCTGTTGGCCGAAGGAAAGGCGCAGGGGCGCGTCATCCCGCACCCGCGCCAAGGCCGCCGTCAACGATTCGACGGCGCCCGGCGTCACGAGAAGCCCCGTCTCCCCATCGCAGACGACCGTGCGCACGCCCGGCAGGCGCGAGGCGATGACCGGGGTCCCGCAGGCCTGGGCCTCGAGGGCAACCAGGCCAAACGCCTCCGCCGGGCTCGTCGAGGGCGAGACGACGACATCGGCGCGCTGGTATGCGGCAATGAGGTCCGCGTCCGAAAGGCGACCGACGAACGTGACGCGATCCGCCACGCCCAACTGGACAGCCTGTGCCTCGAAACCCGTCCGCGCGTCGCCATCACCCACGACCGTCAGGCGGACGCCTTCAAGACGCCCCAACGCCTGCAGCAGGATCGGCAGCCCCTTAAACAGGTGGGCCCGATCAAGCACGCTCACGAAAAGCGCCTGGAGGACGGTGCCCGCCATCTTCGGAGCGGGACGGAACCGTTCCACATCAACGAAAAACGACAGCTCCTGCCAACGCTGCGGGAATCGGCGCCAATGCGTCGCCGCGGAAGAGGAAGCGACGTAATCCAACGAAGAGGCGAACAACCGATCGACGTGGCGGAACAGGAGCGGCTGCACCAACCGCTGGTGCGCACGAATGGCCAAGCCGAGCGGACCAGAGTGGACCGCATCCATATGGAACGTCGCGACGCAGGGCTTGGGAGGCTTGGTGGCCAGCACGAACTCCTGCACGCCATAGAACGGCAGGTGCAGGTGAAGCAGGTCGATCCCCTCCCATATCCCCTTCAGGTCGCGGAAGACCGCCCCGTTCCCCCACGCCAAACGGAGGGGCCAGGGACGGATCAGCGGATGGGAGGGACGAAACGCGTTCGCTTCGGGGACGACCACGTCCGCCTCATGCCCCCGTTGAGACAAGGCTTCGACCCAACGGAGGGCCGCCGTCCCCATCCCGCCTAACCGTGGAGGCGCAACACAAACGACATGGCGGATCCGCATATCATGAGCGGAGATAGGTTTGGCGGAAGTGTTCGAGCGCCTGATGCTGGACAAGCTTTGTCATCTGCCGCTCCAGACGGTCATGCGCCAACGCCAGCAGAAAAATGCAGAAAAAAAGGCTGATCACCGCCACGTACAAAATAAGGTCCGCACCTCGGCCGACACCGACCGTGTTCGCGAGCAAGTCGGTCGCTTCTGGACGCCAGATCATCACCAAACCCGCCCCCCAAATGACGGTCCACACCACCCCCTCCACGAAACGGAACACCCGCTGCCGAACGCGTCGCCAGGTGAGGAGGAGGGCCGCACAAAAGAAGGCGGCCGTGACCCACTGGAAGATCATAGGTTAGGTGCGCTGAAAGGCCCCGAGAATGAGTTTCCACGCGATCTTGAGGGCGTCCGTCCCCTTTTGTCCCTTCTTGAGGGAATACTCGGTATAGACGACGCGCGCCGGGACTTCGCGCCAACGCCAGGACGAACGCGTGACCCGGCTCAGGATCTCCGAGGCATGCGCCATGCGGTCTTGGTGGAACGTGAGCGCCCGCGCGGCTGGGGCCGACAAGGCGCGGAACCCCGTCTGCGGATCCGTGACGGCCGCCGGGATCCCCAATACCCACCGATTGAACTGCCGGATGCCCCAAATCAGCACCCGACGGGCGCGAGGCATCCCTTCGGCCGGGATCCCCAAAAAGCGGGAACCGAACACGATGTCCGCCTCACCCGCGCGGATGGGCGCGACGAGGGCCGCGATGCTCGTCGGATCATGCTGGCCATCGGCATCGAGATGGACGATGATATCCGCCCCCAATTCGAGGGCCGCAGCCGTCCCCGTCCGGAGTGCCGCCCCCTGCCCTCGATTAAGGGAATGGCGTACCAGGACCGCCTGCGGATGGCTGACCGCCTGGGCCGTTCCGTCCGTCGACCCGTCGTCGACGACCACCATCCGGTCCACATGGGGCGCGACCAACGCGAGCACGCCCGACACGCGGGCGGCCTCCTGATAGGCGGCAATGACGGCAACAAGGCGCATGCGCCCAGCCTACGGGGTTTTCCAGCCCGAGGCAACGGATGCCCGTTTTTTCCCTATAATCAGCCCTCCTAAAACGGGTGGAAGCTCAACACGTGGCGATTCGCCATGGTATAGGCGATCGTTTCCTTCAGCCCGTTCTCGAGCGTGACCAACGGGACCCAGCTCAGCTTTTCCTTGGCCTTGGTAAGGTCCGGCAGGCCGAGCTGCGTCAAAAAGAGGAGGGCCGGCTTGAAGGTGATCGTCGAGGCGCCGCCCGTCATCTGCAGGATCCGCTTGGCGACGTCCATCACGCGCACGTCAACGTCACTCCCGAAGTTAACCGGACCGATATCCTTGGGGGCATGCATGAGCTTGATCATCCCGTCGACCACATCGGAAACATAGACGAGCGCCGTCGCGAACGTCTCGTCCCCATAGATCTCGAGCGGCTTGCCTTCGAGGGCGCTGGTGATGAAGTCCGGGATCAGCTGGCCGTCATAGAGCGGCATGCGCGGGCCGTACACGCGGAAAATGCGGGCGATCTTGATCTCGAGGTCGTGGACTTGCGTATAGGTCGCGCAGACGGCCTCCGCGAAGCGCTTCCCCTCGTCATAACACGCGCGCGGCGACAAGGCGTCGGATGAGCCGATCTCTTCCTCGCGAAAGGAATGGTTGTCGGGCTGGCGATTGCCGTATACGACGCAGCTCGAGGCGAAGACGGTCTTCGCCTTGTAGCGTAGAGCGACATCGAGCACGTTCTTGGTCCCGACGCTGTTGGCGAGCAGCGTCTGCATGCGGTACTGCTCGAATTTCTTGGGGCTGGTCGGACAGGCGAGATGGTAGACCTCCTGGACGCCCTGCACCTTCACTTGAAAGCGCGCGAGTTCGGGAAACGCCTCAAGATCCAACGGCTGGTTGATGTCGTGGCGGATGAATTCGAAATCGGGATGCTTCAGCAGGTGGTCGATGTTCGATTCCTGGCTCGTGACGAAGGTATCGACGCAAATGACGCGGCCTTCGCGCAGCAGCTCTTCACACAGGTGGGAGCCGATGAAGCCGGCGCCACCGGTCACGAGGATGTTCTTCTTTTCGATGATCGTTGCAGGCATAGATGCACGAAGGGTACCACACGCGCCGCGAAGGCTCTAGCGAGCGGTTTTCGGTCAGGGAGAGAAAAAACGGCCTGCGAGGCCGTTTTTTCTTAGAGGGAAAAGTCCCCTACCTCTTGATGCTTCGAACGCCCGTATTCGATCATGCGCTTAAGCCCCTCATCCAGACGGATGAGCGGCAGCCAATGCAGGAGCTGGCGCGCCTTATGGATATTGGGCAGCGGCGCATGGGTGACCGTCTCGTGGGCGCGGAAACGGATACGCGCCATCGTGCCCGTGAGCTTCAGGACCTGCTCCACGACGGCCCCCAGGCGCACCTCTTGGTCGGAACCAAGGTTCAGGACCTGGATCTCATGCGGATGTTCCATGGCCTTGACCATGCCATCGACCAGGTCGGTGACATAGCAGAGGCTGAGGCGCATGTCTTCGGAGTGCGGGAGCTCGAGATCCTCGTGCGCGAGGGCGGCACGGATAAGGTCCGGGAGGAGGAACCCCTCACCCGCACGCAGGCGTGGGCCGTAGGCAGGGAACAGCCGCACGATTTTTGCGGAAAATTGATGGACCTCGCTGTAGGCTTGCAGCATCGTCTCGGCGAAACGATGGGCTTCATCGTACACGGAAGACGGAAGCAGGTGGTCGTCCCAACAACGGGCGTCTTCGCCGAGATACGTCTCCGCCGATGGCGCGTAGATGGTCGAGGAAGAGGCCAAAAGCACGTTCGCCTTGTATTGGGCGGCCAATTCGAGGATGTGGCGGAACCCCGTCGAATGCGTCTGGAGGGTCGCGAGGCGGTAGCGGTCGGAAGCCTGCTTCGCGACCGGCGAGGCGAGGTGGTAGATCTCCTGGATGCCGTGGACGCGGATCTGGAAACGGTCGAGCTCGCGATGGGCCGCCAAGTCTAGCGGCTCGTTGATGTCGTGGCGGATCAGCTCGAAGTTCGGCTGCTGCAAGAGCGCCTGGATATGCGCGGGCGTCCCGGTCGAAAAGTTATCGACGCAAATGACGTGGGCACGTCGGGCCAGGGACTCGCACAGGTGCGAGCCGATGAAGCCCGCGCCGCCGGTCACGAGGACGGTCTTCTTTTCGTAGGAAGGAGCCATGGCCCCTATGATAAAGCGCGGCGGCGGTTTCCACAACACCCATATTTCCGCCAGAACTTGAAAAATATCCCCTGTTCCGGCACCCTGGCGCCATATGGTGCCCCCGGCCTACCGCCTCAAGCAGATCGCGCTCCTGATTGGCGACCTCCTCACCTTCGAGCTCGCGCTCCTCCCTACGCTGCTCATCCGCTATGGGGCGCTCCGTTGGGAGGATCTCGAACGCCACCTTCCCGCCTTCGGTTGCGTGGCGCTCTTGTGGTGCGTCAGCTTTTATATCAACCATCTCTACGAGCTCGAGGCGAAACCGCCGCTCCGCCTCCTGCGCACGTATCTCGAATCGATGCTCGCGAACTTGGGGATCGCAATCGCGGTGTTTTACCTCCTCCCGTTCAATATCGCCCCACGGACGAACCTGTTCCTGCACTTCCTGATCAGCCTCTTCCTTGGCTATGGCTGGCGCGTCCTCTTTCATCGCTTCGTGGTCGAAACCCAAAAGCCCGTCTCATTTCTCTACATGGGCGATCCGCACCTGCTGCACGATGCGAACCAGCTCCTGAAGCGCAACCATTACGGATTCGTGTTCGGCTCCGTATTCCTCCCGCTTGGAACGGAGCAGCCGGAGGAAATGCCGCGCCTCCAGGTATTGACGGATCCGGCGGCCGTCATCCGCGCGATCGAGGCGCGCGAAGTCCGTGGGCTCGTGATGGACCACAAGGCCTCCCTCGAACCCGCCGCGCGCGACATCGCCCGCGCCGCCCTCTTCGCCGGCATCCCCATCTTCGACCTCCTGGACCTGGAAGAGACGATCGATGGCCGTATCCCGCTTAGGCAGCTGTCGGAAACGTGGCTCCTGATCCACCTGCAAGAAGCCGAAAAACGGCTCTACGACCAGCTGAAACGCATCCTCGACCTCATCTTCTCGATCCCCTTCGGCGTGGCGACGCTCGCGTGCATGCCGGTCTTGTGGGCGCTGAACGCCGTCTTTTCCCCCGGACCGCTGCTCTATCGCCAGGAGCGGGTCGGGCACCACAACACCCGCTTTCAGCTCTGGAAATTCCGGACCATGCATCTCGATGCCGAAAAGAATGGGCCGCAATTCAGCGGCGGCACCGACGGCGACCCGCGCGTCACCAAGATCGGGCGCTGGCTGCGCAAGCTCCGCATCGATGAGTTGCCGCAGATCTGGAACGTCCTTCGCGGCGACCTCTCCGTCATCGGTCCGCGCCCGGAGCGGCCGGAGTTCGTGGGGCCGCTCATGGAACAGGAACCCGCCTACACGTTGCGGCACATCACCCGTCCCGGCCTCACCGGTTGGGCGCAAGTCACCTATCTCAAGCCGAACGAGCGGAATGAGGACAACCTCACCAAGCTGCAATACGACCTGTACTATCTCAAGCATCGCTCGTTCATCCTGGATGGGCTGATCCTCCT